>JAMDDL010000113.1 GCA_023488645.1 Actinomycetota bacterium
AAAGTATTTTTGCCGTAAATTTTCTGTCTTTTTAAAACTTCATCATCCGTTAAGCCTTTTGAAGAAGAAGTTGAAAGTTTTTTTGAAAGTTCATCAACCGGAATATTCCAGAATGATGAAAATGAATTATTGTTTATATTTTTTATTTTACCTTTCAATGCCCGCCTCATCCTGTCCTGGTTTTCAAGACAAAAATAATTAAGGCAACTATGGCAATAAGCAGGAATAAGATTTCAACAGCAACTACAATAATAAGGAAACCTGGTATTCCGGACGCAGCCAAATTATTTTGCAGTTTAACAAGAAAATTGCCACTGGAGTTTAAAGCACAGGGATTATTCTCTCTGTTATAATATACTCCCCCGTTTTCCACATTTTCCCAGAATGCGGTTTCGTCATCAATAGAAAAAGCTGTCTTTTCAGAAAGGCCGGTTTCTGATGCAGCTATTAATTCACCACCAGAAATAATATTGTTGATTCCTGTAGAAGTAGAATAAATCTCTACTGTACCTTCCAGCACTTTTAATAATGTCTGGCTATTCCTGGCATCTATGACAAATGAAGTGCCTGTTATTGTGGATATTGAAAAATTGCTAAGGAATGAATTCTTTAAAGTCTTAATCCCTTCTTTTGTCTTTGTAATCGTAAAACTGCCCTCACCATCCTTTAGCTGAACCCCGCTTTCCGTTATCTTCATCCATGAGTTTGGAGCAAGCATAAACTTTGAGCCATCTTCCAAAAACTCAATTATAAGCGGTTCATCTGCCGTCTTTATTTCATCACCTATCCAGATTCTTCCAACCCCTTCATAGTCTGCCCACTCGGGATTTTTTTCTACAAAACCCATGTTCCAGTTATTAAAAAGCAGGTCTTTTTCACGTTTAATCTGAAATTTACCTTTTACCTTACTTATCCTTAAATAATCATATGTCTCAGTAAACATACCTTCTGGTGGAGGAATCCATGGAAGTACAACGGATGCTGAAGCCTCATTTTTAGTGTCATTTTTACTTCTTGCCGTCACAGTAACCATTGTATCCTCACACTTGCTCCTTTCATCAGTTACTCCAACAAACAATTTAAATATACCCTCATAAAACTCATGCCCACCTTTGCCTGCATCAATAATGGATGTTTTACCACCTATGTTTAAAGTAAATTCCTCCGGAGGAGGATTGCTTTCTATCCTGATCTTTACTTTATAAGAACAGGTTACTCTTGATGTATATTCAGGCCCTTCCACAATTTCAAGGCTAATTTTTGGTACGGAAGGAGATATTAATACTATTGAGTCCTCCGCTTCACCTTCACTATTTTCAGCTTTAGCTGTCAGGATGAATTCTTCACCTCCAATTAATTTAATAGCGGCTTTATTTTTACCAGAACTTCCATCCGAATCATCGCGGTTAAATTTGACAATAGGTTCGGGAAATCCTGTAACCTTTGCTTCCACTATAAAACTGTACTCATTATTGCCTTCATCAATTGGACCATAAACTACTTCAAGTTTAATGGCAGGCTTTGCATTCTCCGGGCCGGACAGCTCAATTTTTGAATCTGCCTGCCCGAATTCATTTTTAGCTGTTGCTTCAAGTTGCAAATTCTCTCCAGGACTTAAAGTAACTTTAACATTTAAATTATCTATTGCTTTAACCTTTGCAGGATCGCTGGCTCTAAACTCCACAATCGGCTCCGGCGTTCCGGTAACTTTTACTTCAACAAAAAAAGAAAATGTTTTATCCGGATTTTCAACAGGCCCTTCCTTGATAACAAGTTCGATTGTAGGAGGTGGAAAGCCAAGTGAAGCAGTTGCACTTCCCTCCGAATTTGTTGCAGTAGCAGTTAGCGCCAATGCTTCGTTCTTTCCTGCAACAACAGTTATTACATTTGGGGTATCAGTATAGGATATGCTGTCCTGGGGAGTCCTGGAAAATTCAACTGTGGGGACGGGGTTGCCTGAGACAAGAGCTTTTATGGTATATCTTACCTGGTCATTTCCCAGGGCTACCGGGCCCTCCACAATAATAAGCTGGATGGTTGGCTTGCTTAGAATGCCTTCTATAGACTGGTCATCCCATCCATTAAAAGCCTCGGGATTATCAATATAGGCAGTTCCCCATCCGCCGCAGTCTATAGTTTTTCCTTCTTTTAGTGTCAGCACCATTTCTTCATTATAACCTTCGGTTTTAGCATGGATAACTCCATCAGGGCCTCCGGTAAAATATCCCTTATCCCATATTATTTTTTCAGGTCCGGCACCGGGTGAATTTGTTACAGTTATTTTTGCATTTGAATATTTATCGCCTCCAAACTGGCCTATGTTCCAGAATTCAAAATACCAGTCAGTTATACAATGAAGGCCGGCTGCATCATCCCATTCATAGTGCAGGTGAGCTGTAACTTTGGCGGGCACTACCCCGTGTATTAAATTGGTCTCAGCAACTGATAATGAGGCGTTTTGGGCGAAGGCAATATTGGAAAAACCTATTACGGATAAAAATATAATTAAAAATATAAGTGCTGCTGCGATATGTTTTTTCCCCGGGATATGCTTTTTTTCCATATTTCTCCTTCTAACACTTAAAATAAATATAGAATATTATTATGGAATTATATAATTTTATATAGATAATATAAATAAAGCACTGAAGCTATTAAATTAAATATAGTATTTTTATTAAAATAATTTCTTATTCTAAAACACTGGTGAAAAAACCTGATAATTTATTTAAAACTTTCATTTTTTGCATTAATTTATGCTTATTGCTGATTTGTATACTAACTGCGATAAGTATTGTCAGTTGCTCAAGTAAAAATAAAGAACTCAATCTGCCTGATTATACTGGTTTCGTTAATGATTATACCGGAAAAATTGATAAGGAGTGGCTGGAAAAAACCGAGCAACTTGTCAGAAATGTGGAAAAAGGAACTTCCTGTGAAATTGCCGTGGCTGTTATTAAAAGTCTTGAAGGTGTTTCTATTGAACAATATGCGGTAGATCTCTTTGATAAATGGGGTATTGGTAAAAAAGAAAAAGATAATGGTGTTCTTTTAATCATTGCATTGGAAGATAGGGAACTCAGGATAGAAGTTGGTTATGGTCTTGAAGGTACTATAACTGATTTGGAAGCAAAAGGCATCATCGATAATATAATCACTCCAAGATTTAAGGAAGATAACTACAATATTGGTATTTATAATGGGATTATTGCAATTACAAATGAGATTTACAAAGAGCAAGGAAAAACACAATTAGATTATTTAGGAGACGTTTCTGCTCCTGCTGACGATAGTTATTCCAAAACCGATACTCATGAAAAAATGGTGATTATTATCGTCATTTTAGTCAATTTTTTACCTTGGTTCATTATAGGGCTGGTTTTTGGTATAAGTTTTTTGAAAAGATATATAAAAGAGCATAAATGCCCCAGATGTCATAAAATAAAATTGACCATTAAAAGAAATATTTTGGTAAAACCTACGTATTCCAGTTCCGGCAGGTTAGAGGAAATAAAATTATGTAAATTTTGCGGTTTCAGTGAAAAATTAACAAAAACTATTTTCCCTTTACAAAGATATACATCAGGCGGTGGTGGATCTTCCGGATCGTCATCCTCTTTTGGTAGTTCCGGAGGTCATAGCAGCTCTTCAGGTGGTGGATTTGGAGGAGGATCTTCAGGTGGAGGAGGCTCAAGTGGTAAATGGTAATAAGGACTCTCCCAAAATTCCAAAAACAATAAAAATTAAAATGCCTAAATTTTATAAAGTTCTAAGAAGTATATTCAGAAAATTAGGACCAGGATTTATTACAGGCGCTGCCGATGATGACCCATCAGGTGTTAAAGATGGATTTCTGTGAAATATATTTATTGGGCTTGATGATTTTTTTAAAATTTTCTATTTAACTAATGGATTTAAATAATGCAGTGCTCCACCATCAGCTAAAATCTCAGCACCACATACATATTCGGATTCATCAGAAGCTAAAAAAAGCGCAATGTTTGAAATATCTGAAGGCTCTCCTATTCTTCCTATGGGCACTCTTGCTGCAAGCTTGGCATTAATTTCTGGACTGTCAGGATATCTCTTTCTAAGCATGGGAGTGTCAATAATATGTGGAGTAATTATGTTTGCTCTTATACCCCTTGTAAGCAACTCATATGAAAGACCCTTAACAATACCATATTGGGCAGTTTTACTTGCTGCATAGTGTACTCCTCCGCCACTACCTGTAACAACTGTTGCTGACCCTATGATTATTATATTTCCTTTTTTCTGGTTCAGCATTTGATTTATTAAACAGTGTATTATAAAGAAGGTGCCATTTAAATTTATATCAACAGCTTTTTTCCACTCAGAAATATCCATAGTCTCAATTGAAACTTTAGAACCATACCCAGCTGCGCAGATTAGGTTATCTACCTTTCCAAACATTTCTATAATGGACTTACATGTTTTTTTAACTTCCTCATAATTCGATATATCACAATTATAAAATTGGGCTTTGACTTTAAATTCTTTAATTAATGCTTTTACAATTCTGCTGCCAGCTTCTTGATTAATATCAATTAAAGCAATATCGGAACCATTTGCCGCAAACGCTTCTGTTATGGCTTTTCCTATTCCACTTGCTCCACCAGTAATTAGTGATACTTTACCTGAAAAATCATATTTTGCCATTTTTATCTCTCCTAATTATTTTAAAAAAATAAGAATATTTTTCTTTAATTTCAATAATTTCAATTCATTGCAAATAAGCTATTCTTTTCATTTTAATAAATATTCCATTTGTTCTGAAATTCATCTAATTTCTTCTTATAAATACCTACCAAATTTTTTAACTGCCTTTACCATGGCAATATAGTTTTCTGATTTTACACTTTTTGGAATTGAATTACTCGAAGATAGAATATAGCCACCCCCGGGTGCAGCAATTTTTATACAGTTTCTTACTTCTTCTATCACGTCCTCTTTTGTTCCAAAAACCAAATTTCCTGCGCAATTTACGTTACCCATAATACAGATTTTATTCCCATATTCCTTTTTAACTTTTTCTAAACTCATTCCAGCAATTGGGTCTATTGGATGAAGACAATCTAATCCAGTATCTATCAGTAAATCCATTATGGAATATAAATTTCCGTCAGAATGCTTTATTACATACAGTCCGTAGCTATGCCAATTTTTATATAATCTTTTTAAAGCTGGATATATTATTTCTTTGAATTTAGCTGGGCTCATAAGCAAACCATTTTTACCTGCTATATCGTCTCCTGAAAATGCAATGTCTGCCCCCATTTTTGCTGATATTTTACCCAGCTCCGAATAATAATCTACTGCTTTTTCTATAATACCCTTAATAAGTTTTGGATTATCTATTAAATCTATTAAAGTTTGCGTATATCCGTGCAAATCCCTGGCTTCAGACCAACCGTCCCTTAAAAAAGAAACAATTGCTTTTTTACCTTTAAACATTTCTATCGCTTTTTTTAATCCAGATAGCCTGTGTGAAGAATTAGGGTCAGGGAATTCAAACTTCTTTAAATCAGATATATTTTTTATCACTATATTTACTGGTTCTAAATAATCCTGCGTAGTTTTTTTTAAGAGTAAACCCTTCTCATCCATAAATGTATTTTCATCTATCTTTTCTCTTTCCAGGCCATGTCTTACTGCAATACCATCAAGGTCTAATTTTTCAACAAGATCATAGACATCCCCACCTGGAATTATTTCATTTATTACACTGCTGCTAAATTCAAATTCAAAAGTTGGAACCCTATCGGGTATTTTTCGCTCTAAAGCAGCAATAACTCTTTGTAATGAATTCATAATATATCCCAATATATTGTATTGGAGGCAGAAACAGAGTAGTTGCCAAATCTATGAACAATATCCATCTGTAATTTCTTTCCATCAAAGGACCCTACGACAGTTCTACCATTGCTTTCTCCAAAATCTAATGCTAAATATTTTTTTAATGATTTCATAATTTAAGAAATTTAAAAAAATGATACTGATAAATATAATGAAAATTTTGTCTGGATACTTTTATCTATAAACTTCTTTTAATGTTTTCTCAAATTTTTCAAGTATTTCTTCTGCCTGTTCTTTTGTAGTAATAAGAGGTGGTTTTATTTTTAAAACGTTTTTTCCAA
>JAMDDL010000100.1 GCA_023488645.1 Actinomycetota bacterium
AGCACAAATTCCTTCTCTTTCAGCAACAGTTGCAATGAGAACATATTTATCAATTTTTTTATGTGTTGTACATGGATGCCTATACTTGAAAACTCTTTCATCACTTCCAACCATCAGTACCGGCATTCTTATGCCAAGTTTGTAACATTCATAATTTAAACCGGCAGCAAGTTCTCTTTCTGTCAGTCCCTTCTTCAGATTAAGACAATAATCAGTAATTATTTTTGCATAATCGCTGCTAAATCTTTTAAATCTTTCCACTTCAAAATCTGTCAGATTCCTCCTGATATCACTAATTTCATTTTCTGCATAATACAAATCAGGTCCGCAGAAATCAGCACCGATTTTGCCTTTTATGCCTATTTTTTCAAGACCGTTATAAACATTCTGATTAAACCAGTCATATCTTACAAGTTCAAAATCCAGCCCTTCAAGTTCTTCATTCATAACTCTGTCTGCATCACTGTTTGTAGCAATCAGATATCTTTTATTTTCAGTAATGAATAAATATACAAGAGAAGTATCATCATTTTTAATGACATCGTTCAGCTTGCCGCCAGTAAACCATAAAAAATTAGTTTGCCTTGAGAAAAGGATTCCTTCAAGATTTTTTAACTTTAAATATTTCTTCAATCTCAAATGCTTGATGTCAATTTCTTTTTCCATTTTTGTTTCCCTATTTAAATATATTTCAAATTTTACTGATATTTTAGTATTTCCCGTATTCTTCTACGGCTTCAATTAATGCAAAAATATTTTCATCCGGAGTTCCATCTGCCAGTTCCCCACCGGTGCTGACAATATAACCTCCTTCTTTTTTGGCGGCTTCTATCTGTCTCTTTACTTCTCTTTTAACTTCTTCCGGTTTACCAAATCTCAAGAACTTTAATGGATTAATATTTCCCTTAAGGCATACTCTGTCTCCAATTTTTTCCTTAAAAAAAGCTATGTCATTTTTTGGATCAAACATCAGCAGTACATTTACTCCCATTTCAGGCAGCAAATCAACAACATGATCAAGAGGTGAATCACAATGAAACTGTCTTATTGAATCTTTATCAGTATATGCATCCCAAACTTTTTTAATGTAGGGAAACGCAAACTCAAGAAAATCCTGCCTGTTAAAAAATGCACAGTAATCATCATAAATTGAAAAATCATGATTGTCCGGTTTAAATAATTCTTCCCTTACTTCAATGTTTTTAATCATGAAATCTGTAATTTTTTCAAGAAGTGAATGAATAAGTTCCGGTTCAGTTTTTGCATAAATAAAAAAATTGGTGGAACCACAAAGCGCTGTTGCAATATCAACTGGCCCAAGCATTCCCATTGGAGCTCCGATTAAGTCTCCAAGAACATTTTTAAAATATGCATAACCATTGCAGATAAGGGGGAAATTTCCTGCAGACCATGGATCCGGTTCTTTATAATTTTTAATAAAATCTTTTAATTTTTCTACTGTGTTTAAATGACCATGAACCCACGGGGATGTATCTTTTTTTATAATAATATCTGCAGCATTAAAATATGTAGGATCAATTGCAAGACCGAAAACCGGACCCAGTGTACCTTCAATCTGAAACTTATTAATAAATTTAAGCTGCGCATCAAGCACATAGGCAGGATCTAAGAGAAATCTTCTGCCGTCAAGCCCCAGCCATCCATGAAGATAATTAAACTGGCTTGCAAGAGAGAAATCAATAGGTATGCGGTCAGGTTGCCCAAGTTTCTGGGCAATTGCTATTCTTTGCCTGTTTTTCATATTTACTTTTATTTCTGCCATTTTTTATTCTCCATTTATTATATTAATCGTATTATTTATAAATTTATTTAAACTTCTTTTGATTAAATAGTATTTAAATGTTAATTTTCTTATAGCTTTATTTTACTTTTTTTTAATATTTACAGATTCTCTTATAATAATTCTGGTATCAACAATTATCCTTTCGATATTCTTATCTTCAGGTTTTTTTATTTTTTTCAATAATAACTTTGCAGCTATGGCTCCCTCATCATTAAAAGGAATATGCACTGTTGTTAAAGGCGGATTTAAATAAGCACTAAAAAACATATCGTCAAATCCGATTAATGAAATATCTTCAGGTATTTTTAATTTATGTTCCTTGATGGCATTAATTGCTCCCAATGCAATTAAATCATTACATGCAAATACTGCATCAATATCATTACCAAACCTTATTAATGCTTCCTTCATCATCTTATAACCTGCATCAATTGAAAAATCTCCCCAGAATACCAGTTCTTCGCTGAAAAGATTATTCTCATCCATTGCTTGCTTAAAACCTTCAAATCTCTTTTGGGCTGTCTTTGCTGAGTGTAATCCGCCAAAAATAACAATTTTTTTGCACCCGTTTTCAAGCAGTAATTTTGTTGCATCATATGCACTCTTTTTATTGCTTAAAACTACTTTATCTTTATCAAGCCCGTCAATTTCCCTGTCCAATATAACCAGAGGGCATTTTATTTTGGAAAAAAAAGTTAAATCCCGGTCAACAGTAGTTGCAGGTATTAATATTATTCCTTCAATTAACATTGATATTAAGTCTTTTATGATATCAATTTCTTTTTGCGGGTTGTTTTCTGAACTGCCTAAAAAAACATAATAGCCGTTTTTATCAAAAACATCTGTACAGCCTTTTACTATTTCTGTAAAGCTGGGATTTCCTATATCCGGAACTATGAATCCGATAGTGTTGGTTTTTCTTTTCTTAAGACCTCTTGCAATCAGATTTGGTTTGTAACCTCTCGTTTCAATAATCTCCTGGATCATCTTCCTCGTACTTTTACTGACTTTAGGATCATTATTTACTACTCTTGAAACAGTTTTTATTGAAACTTTGGCTTCACTTGCTATATTTTTTAATGTTGGATGCATTTTACTGATTAATTTTTTAATATTGATAAAAACCAGTAATTGTTCTGTAACTTAAAAATAATTTTAAAAATTCTGCCTTAATTAAACATTTTGTTTATTTTATTTAACTCATCATCATTTGGAATTGATTTTTGAGTACCATATCTTGTTACTGAAATAGTTGCCACTTCATTTGCAAATTTAACAGACTTTATTATGTCTCTGCTTTTTAAATAACTGCAGGCAAATGAACCCATGAAAATATCACCGGCGCCTTCGGTATCAACTACCTTAACATCTCTGACGTTAAGATGTTCTTGAACGTCTTCATTTCTTACAAATGCCCCTTTACTGCCAAGAGTAACCACGACTGTCTTAACGCCCTTTTCAAGTAACTTATCCGTGGCTTCATCCAAACCTTTCAATCCATCAATTTTTATCCCTGAAAGCTGTGCAAGTTCAATCTCATTAGGTACAAGAATATCAACATTTTTTAATATCGGATCATAATTAACATTTTTATCAAGAGGTGAAGGATTTAATATAAAAACATTGTTATTAGACTTCTTTTCTGCTATTAATTCAACGGAACTTAAAGGTATTTCAAGCTGTGTAATAATTAATTTGCTGCTAAAAATATCCTTTTCATTTTTTATAATCATGTCTGTAGTTAAATGACTGTTGGCACCAGGATAGACAACAATATCATTTCTCCCGTCTTTATCAACATTTATTATGGCAATGCCATTATGCTCATTTTCAATTATTTCAATAAACTCTAAATTGATTTTATTTTCCATGAAATTATTCATATAAAGCTTGCCAAAACTGTCTCCACCAATGCAGGTGAAAAATTTAACATCTCCACCCAATTTTGCAATAGTTATTGCCTGGTTTGCACCCTTGCCGCCAAAACCTGTTTCCATCCCGGTTGCAAGTACAGTCTCACCTGCAACAGGTATTTCATTTACTTTAAGCAGGACATCATAATTGGAACTTCCGATTACAGATATCGAATTTTTAGGTTGTCTTAATATATTCATCCAATATTAAACCAAATATTTTATTAATGACAACGTTGACACTAACTGTTTTAAATTTTATATTTAAATTTAAAAAAATGCAAGTATCTGTCTTACTAATTTTTTTATTAATCAATTTTTATTGGATATTTACCCCATTTATGGGCAGCATTTACATAAGCAAAAGCATTTTCCGGCGGGATTCCGCCGTGAAGTGAGTTACTTGTAGATATTAAATAACCTCCACCGGCAGCAGCAATTTTTATGGCTTTTTTAACTTCCTGTTCTATTTCTTCAGGTGTCCAGTTTACCATTTTCCCACAGTCAATATTGCCGCATAAAGTTATCCTGTCTCCATAATTTTTTTTAAGCCAATCAAGAGTCATTCTTTCATCTCCGGTAGGTTCCAGTGGCTGCAGGGCATCTATACCGCAATAATCAATCATTATGTCAAGAATATCCAGCACATTACCATCGCAATGCTTTATATATTTCATGTTATTTTCATGAACAAGATCAATGATTTTTTTTAATCCCGGAGCAAAAAACTGCTTGAAATGTTTTGGTGAAACAAGACAACCGGTTTTATAACACCAGTCCATACTGCCAAATACACCATCAATAACTCCGGTTTCAATCTCTGCCTTTAGGACTCTATACCACCCTTCAGCCTGAAGCTCCATATAGCTAGATATAATATCAGGATTTGTAATAATCCATTCAAGAAAAAGTCCTGCCCATGGTTCAAGAAAAGGCGGAAGGATATCTGCATATCCCATAATATAATGGTTATTAAATTCTTCGAAGTCTTTCAAAATCTTAAATGAGTCAACTGCAGCCTGCCATTCCTGAGGCAATTTTGTGTAATCTTTTGATTTCCAGATATTAATAAGACGCTTTAACCCTTTTAACCCTTCGTGAAGCAAAATATGATCTGAAATAACTGCCGTATCAGATTCAGGCTTGTATCTTACAACAGACCAAAAACCATATTCATCTATAATTTTCCATTCATATTTTGACAAAACTTTTACCTCTACTGCAGGATTATCATTCATCCCTGAATGTCCAAAAGGATTTATGGAATTTAAAACATTTCCCCCTGGCATTACAGGTACTGCATCTATGCCCATTTTGTTAAAAAATTTCAACTGGTCAATATAAGTGTTTATTATGAAATTTTTTTTATCTTCCATTGAACTATCAATATTTATTTCTATAAGATTTTTTATGGCATCACCGCTAAAAAATATATTTGCTTTCCTGCCTAAAACTTTACTTGCAAGCTTGTTTCCAGCTGCTACTTCCATAAGGGGAACTCTATCAGGTTCCTCATGATTTAAAGAAACTTTTACTCTTTCCTTACCAGTCATTTATACATCCTTCTTATGTAAATTTATTTTGATTTTAATCATATTTATTTAATCCAATCAATACCGTTAGGATGAATAAATGCTTTTACATCCTGTTTGGTGCGGAGATTCCTGAAAGCTGTTTCCCAATCTTCAAGAGAATAACGGTTAGTTAAAAGTGCATCCAGGTCAAAAACACCGCGTGTAATTAAATCAACAGCTCTCTCCCAGCTTTCTCTGCCATCCCAGCTCCAGGCTCCGTTTATATTTAACTGGTAAAGTGATATTGAATCAGCATTTATGGTGATTGGCTTTCCCCACAAACTTATAAAAGAGATTACACCATTACCGCCTCTTCCTTCCGGTGAACGTCGGGCACAATCAATTGCATGCTGTACTCCTTTTTCAGATGCGGAACATTCCAGAACAAAATCTGCACCTTTTCCTCCTGTCAGTTTCAATACTGTTTTTTCAGGATGATCGTCTGAATATAAGATATGATCTGCCCCAATTTTTTCCCCAATTTCCAGACGTTTTTTATCTTCTTTTAATCCAATAAGGGCAACCGCTTTTGCTCCCCGGATTTTTGCAAATTGAACTCCAAGTAAACCCATGGGACCTGGACCTACTATCACTACGAAATCTCCTGCCTTGACATTATTTCTTTCCTGCATGGAATGCATAGTTGCAACTACAGGTTCGGTGAAACAGGCATGATCAAGTGATACTTCATCAGGATAAACATAAACCTGCTCTTCAGGTATTACTAAGAAATTGGCATAAGCTCCGTCCCTGGTAACGCCAATCCATCCGCTCTTTGTTTCAATATCTGATAC
>JAMDDL010000202.1 GCA_023488645.1 Actinomycetota bacterium
GAATTATTTGCCCTAAATATTATATTATGTTAAAATCATCCAGAAAAAAAATACACACACCGTATATTGAAAAAATGGTAATTATTTTTCAACGGTGGAGGAAAAACCATTTAATAAGGAGGAAAATTGGAAGAAATAACTATCAAGCAGCTACTTGAAGCTGGTGTTCATTTTGGACATCAGACACGCAGATGGAATCCCAAAATGAAGAGATATATATATACTGCCAGAAATGGTATATATATTATTGATCTTCAGCAAACTCTTACTTTATTAAAAGAAGCATATGAGTTTGCAAAAAATACTGTAATAAATGGAGGAATTATCCTGTTTGTTGGAACAAAAAAGCAAATTCAGGATATTATTGAAAGCAATGCGCAGGACTGTAAGATGCCGTATGTTAAAAACAGATGGCTTGGAGGTGCCCTTACAAATTTTGAAACAATCTCAAAAAGAAAAAAAAGAATGGACGAGATTGAAGAGATGGAAAAAAACGGAGTATTTGAAAAACTTCCTAAAAAGGAAGTGCTTGGAATTCAAAATGAATATCAGAAGTTAAATTATAATATGGGCGGTATCAGACATATGAATAAACTTCCTGAAGCTTTATTTGTCATTGACCCTCATAAGGAGGAAATTGCAGTTAAGGAAGCCATAAAGCTTGGAATTCCCATAATAGCGATAACTGATACTAATTGTGACCCTGATAACATTGATTATGTTATTCCGGGAAATGATGATGCCATCAGGGCTTGTAATTTATTATGCCGAGTAATAAGCAATGCTGTTAAAGAGGGTAGTTCAGGCATGGAAATTGTCAGAGAAAATATTGAAAAGGAAAAACTTGAACAGCAGGAAATTGAAAAATCATTACAGGATGAAAACAATATGGATGATTTACCTGAAGATGATGAAGTCTGGGTATAACATAATTTAAATAAATAGGGAGAAACCAATAATGGCAGAAATAAAAGCAGATCAGGTTAAAAAACTTAGAGAAAAATCCGGGGCAGGTATGATGGAATGCAAGAAAGCTCTTACCGAAGCCGGCGGAGATATAAAAAAAGCGGAATTAATATTAAGGGAAAGAGGTCTTGCTGCGGCTTCTAAAAAGGCCGGCAGGTCGGCTAATCAGGGAATTATTGACAGCTACATTCATCCTGGTTCAAAAATTGGTGTTTTACTTGAAGTAAATTGTGAAACTGATTTCGTTGCAAGAAATGAACAGTTTAAGGAACTGGTACATAACATAGCTTTGCATATTGCTGCAGCAGCGCCTGTTTATATTTCAAGCGATGATGTTCTATCTGCTGTGATTGAAGCTGAAAAGAATATTTATAAAAAGCAGGCATTAAATGAAGGTAAGCCTGAAGCAGTTGTTGAGAAGATAGCTGAAGGAAGATTGAAAAAATTTTATGAGGAAAACTGCCTGCTTAACCAGTTATATGTTAAGGATAACGATATAACAATCAGTGATCTTGTAAAGCAGTCAATTGCAAAAATCGGAGAAAATATTGTAATCAGAAGATTTTGCAGATTTGTTCTTGGAGAAGACGTAAAATAAATTAAAGCAATAAATAATACCGATAAAAAAATAAAATTATTTATAAAGATATTCCATTATAGGATATCTATTAACAGAATTTTTATAAAAATTATAAAATATTAAATTTATGCCTGTCGGAAAATATAAAAGAGTTCTGCTGAAAATCAGTGGGGAATCTTTAAGAGATGATGACTGTGCTTCCGGAATTGATTTTAAAGTTATGGACAGGATTGCGCAGGAAGTAAAGGAAGCAAGTGACTGTGGAATTGAAATTGCCATTGTAATCGGAGGAGGAAATTTCTGGAGAGGTGAAGCGGCAAGCAATCTGGGTATGGAAAGGGCTGCTGCTGATTATATAGGAATGATTGCAACGGTAATGAATGCTGTAGCTCTTCAGGATGCACTTGAAAAAAAAGGTGCTGTTACAAGGGTTCAGTCAGCCATAACAATGCAGGAAATTGCTGAACCATTTATCAGAAGAAGGGCGGTAAGACATCTTGAAAAGAAAAGGATTGTAATTTTTGCAGGAGGTACGGGCAATCCTTATTTCAGTACGGATACCGCTGCTGCACTTCGTGCTCTTGAAATTAATGCCGAAATTATTTTCAAAGCTACGAGAGTTGACGGGGTATATGATAAAGATCCTTTAAAATTTGAGGATGCAGTAAAATTTAATGAACTTACTTATCTTGATATCATAAAAAAAGGGCTTAAAGTACTTGACTCAACTGCAACAACCTTATGCATGGATAATAAGCTTCCAATTGTAGTTTTTGATATAACAAAACAGGGTAATATTAAAAATGCAATTCTGGGAGAGAAAATAGGGACAATAATATCGGGGGTGAGTTAAAATCAAAGATGCAGCATTAAAAGATAATGAAAGAAAAATGGCAGCAACCATAGATAAAATTGTTCATGAGTTTAATGCTATCAGAACAGGAAGAGCATCGGTGAGCTTGCTTGACAGAGTTTTAATTGATTATTATGGAACAAAAACACCTGTAAAGCATATATCAAATATAAATTTGCCGGAACCAAAAACAATAGTTATTTCACCATATGAGCCAAAGTTTTTAAAGGATATTGAAAAACAAATTCTTGCTTCTGATCTTGGACTTAATCCTTCAAATGACGGCAAGGTAATAAGATTGTCCATACCCCCCCTTAATGAAGAACGAAGAAGGGAACTTGTAAAGGTTGTTAAAAAAATTGCAGAAGAAGGTAGAGTTGCAATCAGAAACATCCGTCGTGACGGAATAGAGGATTTTAAAAAACTTGAAAAAAAAGCTGAGATTACAGAAGATGATCTGGAAATTCTTGAAAAAGAAATGCAGGATCTTACAGATGAATATATTGAAAAAATTAACCGGATTTTAGCTCAAAAAGAAAGTGAAATTATGGAAGTTTAGGTGCATATAAGCTACATTGAAAATATTTTCAAATTTATTGCCGTCAAATAAAATCTCTATAATTGAAGAACTAAAAAAACAGCCTGTTCCTCTTCATGTTGCAGTAATAATGGATGGAAACGGCAGATGGGCATCAGAAAGAGGATTTCCACGTATTGTAGGCCATAAAGAAGGAGTAAAACCATTAAAACGCATTGTGTGCCTTTGTTCTGATCTGGGAATCAAATATCTTACCGCTTATTCATTTTCCAGTGAGAACTGGAAAAGACCTCAAAAGGAAGTATCGGGACTTATGCAGTTATTTTTTGAAACTATTGCCTCTGAACTGGAAGAACTTAATAAAAATGGAGTAAGAATTGTTTTAATTGGAAACAGAAAAATGATTCCCCGAAAAGTTTTAAAAAGATTTGAAGATGCAGAAAATGCAACGAAAAATAATAACAATGTAATATTAAACATTGCATTCAGCTACGGATCAAGGCAGGAAATTCTGGAGGCTGCAAGGAAAGCCTGCACAAATATTAAAAATAATGAAGCAGATATTAACGATCTGGATGAAAAATATTTTTCAGGACTTCTTTTTACTCAAAATTGTCCTGATCCTGATTTATTAATCAGAACGGGCGGAGAGTTAAGAGTAAGCAATTTCCTTTTATGGCAGATTGCATACAGCGAGCTTTATTTTACAAAAACCTTATGGCCTGATTTTACAGATGCGGAATTTTTACAAGCAATTCATGATTATCAGTGCAGAAACAGAAGATTCGGAAAGATTTAACAAAAATGAATGTTGTTTTTCAATACATACTGGCAATTCTTGGTTTTTCACTGATCATAATTGTACATGAATTTGGACATTTTATTTTTGCAAAAATAAATAAAATTTTTGTTGAAGAATTTTTTATTGGAATGGGCCCTAAAATTCTGAAGTTCAAATCAAAAAGCGGTACTCTCTGGGGGCTGTCTGCCATTCCTGTTGGCGGCTACAATAAAATATCAGGAATGGACAGGGATGAGAAAGTTCCCGAAGATAGAAAAGAAAGTGTTTATTACAAAAAGCCGTTTCATGTAAAATTTTCGGTTATTTTTGGCGGCGCAATGATGAATATAATATTTGCCGTCATTCTTATTATTGTTTTTTTCAGCATGGGAATTTATTCACCAACAAATACCATTGGCTTTATTGAAAAAGATTCACCTGCACAAACATATGGCTTAAATGTTAATGATAAGATTTTGTATTTAAATGATACACAAATAAAAAATTGGGATGATTTTTCAGTTAATGTAAAAAAATTTCCAGACAAGGAAGTAGTTTTCAAGGTTTTAAGAAATAAAAATGAATTAAACATTAAAGTTAAACTTGGAGCTAAGGAAGGACAGGGATATCTCGGCATAAGCCCTACACTTGAAAAAATAAAAATGAATCCCCCTGGAATAATTAAAGCCAGTTTTAAATTAGTTGGAGATTTTACTGTTACATATTTCAAGCTTCTCGGGATGCTGTTTACAGGCAAGCTCCCATTTTTACAAGCCCGTCCTGTTTCACCTCTCGGGGTTGTAACAATTTTTCAGCAGTCTGCCGCAATGGGTTTTCAGAATTTTTTAATGCTTGTTGCACTTGTATCTTTAATCCTTGGATTCAGTAATTTAATCCCGCTGCTTCCTCTTGATGGCGGACATATTATAATAATGATGATAGAATCCATCAGAAAAAAGCCTGTAAGTAAAAAATCTGTTCAAATATACAATAATATTGGAATAATTATTTTTATTTCATTATTTGTAATAGGATTTGTTTTTGATATTATTAAACCCATTAATATAAGCAATATGTAGTAAGTTTAATTTAAATTTTACTGTTTGTTTGCTTATATCCTTATATTTAATTGCAATTAATTTTATTTTACTGATAATTTAATAAAATATTTAAAGGATGTTTATTTAATAAACTTTAAAAAATTTATGAATAACATTTATAAAAGAAGAAAAACAAGAGAAATCACCATAGGCAGCAAAAGAATCGGTGGCAATAATCCCATACTTGTTCAATCAATGACAAAAAATAAATTTGAACAGATGGATCTTTTAAAGGATGAAATCATATCATTAATAAATTCAGGGTGTGAAATTATCAGAATTGCTGTCACAGACAGTGATTCCATATCACATATTCGTGATTTAATCAGGGAAGGTTTTTTTGAAAATGTTCCGCTTGTTGCTGATATACAGTTTGACTGCGAACTTGCAATCCTTGCACTTGAAGCCGGAGCTCATTGCGTCAGAATAAACCCTGGAAATATTGGAGGTCCGGAAAAAACAAAAAAAATAATTAATAAAGCAAAGGATCTGGATTCATGTATAAGAATTGGAGTAAATTCAGGCTCAATTGATAAAAAAATATTAAATAAATTTAATAATGACTGCGTATCTGCAATGGTTGAAAGCACACTGGAATATGTAAGGCTTTTTGAAAATATGAAGTTTTATAATTTTAAAATTTCAGCCAAGGCATCTTCGGTAATGGATTCAATCCATGTTTATAAAACGTTATCTGAAAAAATAAATTATCCTCTTCATCTGGGTATAACTGAAGCAGGATCAAAATTTGCAGGCGCAATCAAATCTTCGGTAGGTTTGGGGATATTACTGTATGAAGGGATTGGAGATACAATAAGAGTATCTTTAACTGACAGTTCAATTTATGAGGTTAAGGCAGGTTATTACATCCTTAACAGTTTAAATCTGCGAAATTATGGAATTGATATTATATCGTGTCCGACCTGCGGAAGGACAAAAAGTGATTTAAAAGCTGTAGCAGAAGAAATTGAAAGAATAACGGCTAATGTTGCCAAGCCGTTAAAGGTTGCCGTAATGGGATGCATAGTTAATGGACCAGGTGAAGCAAGAGAAGCAGATATAGGTATTGCCTTCGGAATGAAAAAAGCTGCAGTTTTTGTTAAGGGTAGAATCTTAAAAAGGGTTGAAATTGAGGATGTTATATCTGAATTTACCTGTGAACTTGAAAAGCTGATTTAAATAAATAAAATATGGGAATAAACTGAAATTAAATTATATTTAGGGAAATAATATTTAATAACTAAGTAAC
>JAMDDL010000197.1 GCA_023488645.1 Actinomycetota bacterium
AATGCAATGTTTTTAAAATTAGTGTTATTTTTGTTAAATGAGGGTAATTATTTTCTTAGAACATACCTATTTTGTAAGTATAATTGAGGCTATTAAAAATTATTGAATTACAGTGTCTGAATCACAGATAATTATTAATCCAATTTCAAGGACTTGGCATATTCTTTACTTAACATTAAAAATGACTCAAATGTGTCTTTAATTTCACTATCAGAATAAATTGAACTATCTAGGGCATAAAAGGGGATACATGCTATATTATTTTCTACACCTTTTTTTATAATTTCCTTATATAACTCTATACTTTTTTTGGCATTGTAATATTCTTCTTCAAATAAAAAATATAATACTGTTTTGGTATCTTTAAAAGTAAAAATAAATTTATCCAGATCATTATAAGTGCATTTAAGGGAACAATTTATTGCTTTAACCTTATTTTTCCCATAATCTATATATGCTTCAGCACAAGGATGAGGACCACAGTTATGAAAACCGCCGTAACCAAATTCATCATAAATCTTTTTATTAAATGGTTTGCTGAAAACTTCGAATAACGGAATATTTAAATTTGCACAAGGATCATCACTTACATAACCCTTGAAACCTTCAGGATACCATGATGGCTCCCAATCAACGTTCATTAAATTGTTTAGCCCACCAAATTCATTAACTAAAATTTTCTGCACCATGACATATAAGTTTGATAATTTCTCAAGATAATCTAGTATTTTTTCTTTATCAGTTAGTAAGGACATATAAAATAAGCTTGTTTCAATAATATCTATGGAACCACAAAGCACACCACCTATATCAAACCCAGCATACTTAATTTTATCTTTAACAACTGAGTGGTAATATTTTATTTTTTCAAGATTTAGCGGCATCAAGCCTCTTTTTTTAATTTCACCTTCTGTTAGAGAGAAATTTAAGTTTTCAAGTTGTTTAATACTTCTGACCAATGGTTCCTTTACTGTGGAAAAATTATCAAATGCTTCAGTAAAATAAATTTCAGATCCTAAAATTGTTGGGATAGTAGTACACCCGACTTCCGGCTTAACAAATGAAATATAATCATCAGGTAAAAGTTTGAGTGATTTTTTTACATTATTTAAATCAAATCTTAAATTCTTTTCTTTTTCCTGCTCAATTTCTTTTCTGGTAAACTTTTCCTTATTGTCAACAACATAAAGTCCCAAAGGGATATGATCTACTTTTTTATACTGCCATATATCCCTTATCCTGTTCTTTCGCTTCTCAATTTCATTGACATCAATTTCAAAATCTATATTATTATTTATCACACCCATTTCTTATCAGTCACCTATCAGTTGCTTATTTTATTAATTAATCTTAATAAATTTATTTTCTCTCTATAAACTCTCACTTATTTTTTAATAGTAGGCTATAAAATTAGTTTTGTTCTTTTACAGGCGCAGTAGATTGCCTGATTTCAATTTTTGCTTTCAAATCAATATTTTCAAATTTTTCTCCATTAATAATCTTTAAAAGCAGGCTCATTGCTTCCCTTCCCATTTCATATCTGGGTTGGATAACTGTTGTCAAGCTTGGACTTGTGTATTTTGTTATTTCAAGTCCATCAAAACCAATAATTGATATATCATCCGGCACTTTATAACACAGATCGTTTAAAGCCTTAATAGCTGAAACTGCTATTATATCGGTGGAGGCAAAAATTGCCGTTAGATCTATTTTTTTTGAAAAAATATTTTTAACATAGTTATAACAATTATCAAAAATTTCTTCTGCAAGGCATTCATCTATGAATACTACGAAGTCATCATAATTTATTCCAGCATCTGCAAGCGCATCCTTGTAACCTCTTAGCCTGCTTTCAACTTTACCAATATTGAGAGGTTCAGAAATAAATCCGATTTTTCTATGCCCTATACTGATAAGATATTCGACAGCTTTTTTTGATATCTCCCTGTTTTTTATTGTTATGGAAGGAACAAAAGGATCCTTTAAAAACTTCTCGATGGTCACAACAGGCACCTTACTCATGGAGATAATATCAAAATTTTTAGGTTCAAGAAGAGAAGTAGCAATAATAATTCCATCCAGTCTGTTGGAAAGAATAACATTAATATTTCTTTTTTCCTGATTTGCATCAAATTTTGAACTATACATGGCAACAGAATAACCCGACACACTTGCAACATCCTGGATTCCAATAAAAATTTCGGAATAAAATTCTGATGTTTTTGGTACAAGAAAGGCTATGTTGTATGTTCTTTTAGTCTTTAAGCCCCTGGCTATTGCATCAGGATAATAATTAAGGGACCTGGCTGCAGAAATTACTTTATCATAAGTATCCTTACCGTAAAAAATACCTTTGTTATTAATAACTCTGGAAACTGTTGCTATTGAAAATCCAGTTATCTTAGCAATGTCTTTGATTGTAGATCTTTTACTATCACTATCTCTATTCATTCCACACCTCTTTATTATTTAAAACTGCCTTATTGAAAATATGAAACAAGTTAAAGCCGGCTTTTGCTTTTTATTAAAAGCTTAAATCAAAAAATGAAACTAATTGATATTTTAAAGTACTCAAATGATAAGGAAAATTAAAAAAAACAATTCTCTGTCGTCATAGCAAGTAGCTTCTTGCAACTTCATACATAGCAAGAGCATTTTCCAGTTTAATTTCAGGATGGATTTCAGAAGTTGAGCCAATCAGTGTTCTAGCGCCTCCTGAGTCTTTTATAGCTTTTTTTGTGGCCTCTTTTATTTGCTGGGGTGTCCCAAAAGCAAGCAAATCCTGACAGTCAATCATTGAACCACAAACCGTATCGGGATAAAGCTGCCTGAATCTTTTTATATCCATGGTAGCGAGCGGTTCAAATGGATTTATGGAATCAACACCCATTTCAATTATGTCCTTGCATATATCCCACTTATTTCCATCACTATGGTAAATGACGTAGTATCCATATTTTTTGTATCTATCTATACATTTTTTCACCCTCGGATACACTTCTTCCCCGATAAATTTCATGGGCCAAATAAGTCCGTTGTTAAAAGCAACTGCTTCTGAAATCAAGGCAATATTTGTAAATTCATTTTTGCCAAAACAATCTATTTTAAATAGCTCATAATCAACCAAAGCATCATAATACCTTCCTGCAATTTCCGGATAATCATAAAACATGTATGTCAACCACTGAAAACCATATCTATGTGCAGCAGTATATAGACCTGGGACAGTCTCGGGAGCAACCATCACAGTATCACCAAGTTTTTTGGCAATTCGGTTAAATGCAACATTTAACTCTTCAGGATCATTAAAATATTCACTGAATAAATTCACCTGTTCCCGCGCACAGAAGCAAAATTTCTTTTTATCTATCGCTTTGTATATTCTTTCAATATCTTTTTCCATCATTGCTTTTGCTTCCTCAAGATTTTTTATGGGAATATATGTGATTTGCTTTGTCCACCATTCTTCTCTATATCTAAATCCATCCTTGTCCTGCGATTCTCTTTTATCTAAAAAATCGGGTATTCTAAAGTGTCTAACCAAATCAAGAGTTTTTGAAATTGCTCTACATGTAATATCCTCTGCATTAAAAGCATCAAGTTTTTCTCCTGATACATATGCTATAAATTCAACATTATGAATGATATCGAAAATCGGAAGCCTATCGAGCTTTTTAGCTGCAAAAGTATTTTCAACTCTTTCTCTTGAAGTTAATCCTGCCATTGACTCTCCTTTCAAGTATTAATCGTTTAATCTATCGGTTATAATTATATTGCTTTTTAAATTTTTAAAAATAAATTAATATTATTTAAGATTTAAATTACTTAAACCATTCCACTTAAATAACAGAAAGGAACTTAATTAAAATGGTTGAAAATACATACTGTTTTACGGAAAGTGAAATTATAAGGCCAAGAGAAGCAATCATTGAGCTAATGGATATGATGATACGATATAATTTGACTGATTTTAGCGGAGGGAATGTCGCATTAAAAGTTGGAGATAAAATTTATATCACACAAAGGCATAGCGCAGACAGGTACAGATGGCAGTTAAAACCTGATCAGATTATTGTTACTGATTTAAATGCAAATGTACTTGAAGGCAACAGTGAAAAAATTTCCAGAGAAGGCGACCTTCATTTTGGGATATTAAAAAGATTTCCTGAATATAGCTGCACTTTGCATGGCAATTCATTTTACAGCCCTCTTGTTGTTTCTACAGGACTAGCTGTTACTGGAATTACAGAGGTTGCTCAATATTATAAAATAAAAAACATACCAATTACTCCTGAGGATGTTCCAAATTTGTCTGATGAAGAAAACAGGATAGTATGGAGCTATTTTGAAGAACTTAAAAAAAGAGACGAAGCTCCTGTTGTCATAATGCCATATCATGGAATAATAGTTGCAGGTAAAGATGCAAATGAAGCTTTTTCATTATTTCATGCGGTAGAGACAAATTCAAAATTCATATTATTTCAAAATCTGTTAAAAACCAGTGTGGTTGTCAATGAAATTTTCTCAAAAATTTCAAGTGAGCTAAATGGTCAAGTATCAATCAAATCAAATTCCGATATTTATCCCGACAACAGCACAAAATATGTAAACAAGCAAAATGAAAATTCAGTTTTTCTGGAACAACGACAGTTAGAAGCAGATAAAAAAGAAAGCAATTCTGCTCAAAAAATAACGGAGGAAAAGGCAAATGAAGAAATATCGGATAAAACTCAAGGCGGATCTGTAACTGTTGAAGAAAAAGCTTACAGGGTTGAAAAAGCTGCAAGAGTTTTTACAGCAGAAGACTTAAACGACATTATTAAAAATGAAAATGTTAAAAAAATAATCATAGCCGATGGAGTAAAAATTACTGATTTTGCTGAAATAAGGGCAGATGCTTTAGGAATCCAGCTTATTAAGGAATCAACTTCGTAAATCTTAAGATTTCAGATATTATTTGGGTCTTCCATAAATTATCCTGCCACCGTCGGCGATGATTTCCTGGCCACAGACATATTCGGAGAGATCTGAGGCTAAAAATGCCACTATATTTCCTACATCTTCAGGTGTTCCCATTCTGCCAGCAGGGATTCCTTCAATTATTTTCCTGTTTACCTCAGGAGTGTCAGGATATCTGATCCTTAACATTTTAGTATCTATGACCCCTGGTGAAACCGTATTAATTCTTATGCCTTTTGACAGAAGTTCATATGTCAGGGACTTCATAAGGCCTAAAAGGCCGATTTTTGAAACAGCATAATGCGAACCCCCGCCGCTTCCATTTATGCTGGTTGTCGAACCTATAATGATGATATTGCCTTTCCCCGCTTTCAGCATGTAGGGCATACATTCCTGGAGAAAATAGAATGCTCCCTTTAAATTTATAGACATGGATTTATCCCATTCTTCATCGGGCAGATCGGTAAAATCATACATGGAAGAATAGCCGGCACTGTATACCAGGCAATCAATCTTTTTGAAATCTTTATAGATTTGATTGACAGTATTTTTAACATCAAGCCTGCTGCAGACGTCACACTTATAGGAACTGGAGCCGGTCTTGAATTTTTCTTTTATCTCATCACTGAGAAGCTTTGCACTTTTTGTGTCAATATCTGTTATTAAAGTAACAGCTCCGCACTGAGCTAAAGCTTTTGTTATCCCTGAACCGATATCTCCTGCACCACCAATAACAACTATAATCTTATTTTCAAGATTAATGGCCTTCATGGTTTTTACTCCTTTGATTCATTTGATATTGAAAAAAATTTTGATTTTTCTTTTATTTTTATTTAACAACTTTTAATTTAAACAAAATATCAATCCGGAGTATTTTTTATCTCTTCCATCAGGCTATTGATATCAGGAACTCTTGACTTTAACTTTTCAATTTCTTTTTGAATATCCTGCATTCGCAAAAATGCCGTTTTTA
>JAMDDL010000036.1 GCA_023488645.1 Actinomycetota bacterium
CGGTTTTATAAATATATTTATCTTCACTTACTTTAAATTTCATTACGCAGCCTTTACAAACTCCAATACCGCATGCCATTATTTCTTCAAATAAAGCTTTCGCTTTCATATTTTTTAAAGAAAAAATATTTTGCAAAGCTTTATACATATCAACCGGCCCACAGCAATATATATCATAATTTTTAAAATCATCTGCTTTTTCAATTATAAAATCTGTAATCAAGCCTTTTTTCCCATGCATGCCATTTTCAGAATATATTTCATAATTAATTTTTAATAACTGAAGCATTTTTTCAAAAAGCATGAAATTACCATCTTTAAAACCTGCAGCAAAAAAAACATTTTTACCTTCAATTGACAAAGTTTTTGCTAAGAAATACAAAGGTGCAATGCCAATCCCTCCAGCAATTAATAAAAAATTATTATTTTCACATTCCTGTATTTTAATTCCGTTACCAAGTGGACCAATAAAATCAATAGTATCTCCAGCATTTTGCCTGGATAAAAATTCGGTTCCCTTACCTTTTAATGTATATAATATTGAAAAAACTTTAAAATCAGGTTCAATATCATGAATGGAAAAAGGTCTTCGCAGCAAAGGCATCATTAGACCATCACTAACGCATTTTATATTTACAAACTGACCAGGAATAGCATTTTTAGTAATATATGGTGAAAATACAGTCATTTTATAAAGACCTTCACCAATTTTAACATTAGAAATAATTTCACCTTTTAACTGCTTCATTAATAATCCTGTATAGCTTTAACATTAATATTTGAATTTAACTTTAACTCATAAATACCCTGGATTGCAGCACTTGCACCAGATATTGTTGTAATGCAGGGTACATTTAATAAAGCTGCAGCTGTTCTTAAATAATAACCATCGCTTCTTGCTTCGCTGCCTTCAGGAGTATTTATAATTAAGCTTATTTCACCATTTTTTATCAAATCAAGGACGTTTGGCCTTCCTTCTCTTATTTTAAGAACTTTATCACATTTTATTCCAAGATTTTCAAGAAATTCCGCTGTACCTTTTGTTGAGATTATTTTAAATTTCATTTCAGATATTTTCCTTGCAAGATTAGCCATACTATTTTTATCTCTATCGTTTACACTTATAAAAACAGTACCAGATGAAGGAAATTTCTGATTTACAGCAAGTTGTGATTTAGCAAAAGCAATTCCAAAATTTTTATCTATTCCCATTACTTCTCCAGTTGATTTCATCTCAGGTCCTAAAATTGTATCTGTTCCAGGAAACCTGTTAAATGGAAGAACTGCTTCTTTTATACTAAAGTATTGTAGATTGTTTGAATCAACTTTTTTAAAATTAATATCCTTTAATTTCTCTCCAGCCATTACTCTTGCGGCAATTTTTGCTAATGGAACCTTTATTGATTTACTGACAAATGGCACTGTGCGTGATGCTCGTGGATTTGCTTCAAGAACATATACTTTTGAATTTTTAACAGCATATTGAATATTTACAAGCCCTATTACTTTAAGCATTTTTGCAATTTTAAAAGTATATTCTTTTATCGTATTAATAATTTCATTGTTTAAAGCAAATGGAGGAATTACACACGCACTATCACCTGAGTGTATTCCTGCCTCTTCTATATGTTCCATTATTCCACCAATAAATATATCTTCACCATCAAATATTGCATCAACATCTACTTCTGTTGCTTGCTCAAGAAATTTATCAATTAAAACAGGAAATCCTGAAGAAACTTTAAATGCATTTTCCACATAATTTACAAGTTTTTCTTCTTCGTACACTATAACCATTGCTCTACCTCCAAGAACATAAGAAGGTCTTACAAGCAAAGGATATCCAATTCTTTTCGCTATTTCTCTGGCTTCTTCAACACTTAAAGCTGTACCATTTTCAGGTTGTGGTATATTTAAAGAATTTAAAATTGCTCCAAACCTTTTCCTATCTTCAGCAAGATCAATGCTATCAGGAGAAGTACCGAGAATATTTACTCCTGAATTTTGAAGTCTCATTGCGAGTTTTAAAGGTGTCTGACCACCAAACTGAACTATTACCCCATAAGGATTTTCCACCTCAATTATATTCATAACATCTTCAAAAGTTAATGGCTCAAAATACAGCCTGTCAGACGTATCATAATCTGTACTAACAGTTTCAGGATTACAATTAACCATTATTGTTTCATAATTTTTTTCATGCAAAGCAAATGAAGCATGAACACAGCAATAATCAAACTCAATTCCCTGACCTATTCTGTTCGGTCCACTACCAAGTATTATAATTTTCTTTTTATTTGATTTGATGGTTTCATTTGCTGATTCATACGTTGAATAATAATATGGGGTATAAGCTTCAAACTCAGCTGCACAAGTATCCACTGTTTTAAATACGGCATTTATCCCTAATAATTTTCGCAATTTTCTAATGTCATTTTCAGAGCTTTTACATAAATGTGCAATTTGGGTATCAGAATATCCTAATTTTTTTGCTTCCAGTAATTTATCATAATCTAAATCATCTATAGTAAAATTTTTAAATTTTTTTTCAAATTCAACAAGATCTTTTATATTATTTAAAAACCATGGATCAATTTTTGTAAAACTGTAAATTTCATCAACTGTTTTACCTGATTCAAATGCATATTTAATATAAAAAACTCTATCCTGATTTGGAACAGAAAGCATATATTTTAAATTCTCTTCTTTTAATTTTTCTTTACCATCTGCTCCAAGACCATACCTGTCAATTTCAAGAGAACGAATTGATTTTTGAAGCGCTTCTTTAAATGTCCTGCCTATTGCCATTGCTTCACCAACTGATTTCATTCTTGTTGTTAAACTAATATCTGTATCTGGAAATTTTTCAAAAGCCCATCTTGGAAATTTTACAACCACATAATCTATAGATGGCTCAAAACATGCTGGTGTTTTTTTCGTAATATCATTTGGTATTTCATCTAATGTATAACCGATAGCTAATTTAGTAGCGATTTTAGCAATAGGAAATCCTGTTGCTTTTGATGCAAGAGCACTACTTCTTGAAACTCTTGGATTCATTTCAATTACTGCCATTTTGCCGTTTACAGGATTTATAGCAAATTGTATGTTTGATCCGCCTGTTTCTACACCTATTTCTCTTATTATAGCAAGAGCAGCATTTCTCATTTTCTGATATTCATAATCAGTAAGTGTTTGAGCTGGGGCAACGGTTATGCTATCACCAGTATGAACTCCCATAGGATCAAAATTCTCAATTGAACAAACAATAACAACATTATCATTTTTATCTCTCATTACTTCAAGCTCATATTCCTTCCATCCAGCAACAGATTTTTCAATTAAAACCTGGCTTACAGGAGAAAGGTCAATTCCTCTTGTAACTATATCTGTAAATTCTTCTTTATTGAATGCAACACCTCCACCGAGCCCCCCCAGTGTAAAACTTGGTCTTACTACTAAAGGATAATTTAATTTTGAAGCAATCTTTAAAGCATCAGTTAAATTATTTACATATCCGCTTGGAGGTACATATAATCCTATGTTTTTCATGGCTTTCTTAAAAAGTTCTCTATCTTCAGCTTTGTTTATTACTTCTACATTAGCCCCAATAAGCTCAACACCATATTTTTCAAGAACTTTAGAATTAGACAAACTTACTGCTATATTAAGGCCAGTCTGTCCACCAAGAGTAGGCAATATGGCATCAGGTCTTTCAATTTTAATTATTTTTTCAACAAACTCAGGCATTAAAGGTTCGATATAAGTTTTATCAGCAAATTCCGGGTCTGTCATTATAGTTGCAGGATTGCTATTAATTAAAACAACTTGATATCCTTCATCTTTTAGTACCTTACATGCTTGTGTTCCTGAATAATCAAATTCACAAGCTTGACCTATAATGATGGGTCCTGAACCAATAATTAATATTTTCTTTAAGTCTTTCCTTTTAGGCATATATTTAATTTAATTATTATTTAAAAATTTAAATATTTATAATTTTTTATTATTTTTTAAAATTTTCTATTATATAGCCAAATTTATCGAATATATATCTTGAATCATGTGGACCTGGTCCTGCTTCAGGATGATGCTGAACTGAAAATGCATTTAAATTTTCGTACTCTATCCCTTCAATGGTACCATCATTTAAATTTAAATGAGTAATTTTATATTTTATATTTTTTAACTTTTTTAAAGATTTTATGTCAACATTAAATCCATGATTTTGCGTTGTTATTTCAATTTTGCCTGTCTTGAGGTTTTTAACAGGATGATTCCCACCGTGATGGCCAAATTTAAGTTTATACGTTTTTGCACCAAGGGCAAGTGCTATCAACTGGTGCCCAAGACAAATACCAAAAACAGGTTTTTTACCAATAATTTCAGAAACAGTTTTAATAGCATAATCAATAGCAGCGGGGTCACCTGGACCATTAGATAAAAAAATCCCATCAGGGTTTTCATTTAAAATTTCTTCAGATTTGGTAAAAGCAGGAACAACTTTAATTTTAAAACCAGAATCATTTAAACATCTTAGTATATTAAGTTTTATCCCATAATCAATAACAATAATATTATATTTGAAGTTCTTAATTTTACTATTGTAACAATATGATTTTTTACAAGTAACATTTTTTACAAGATCTCTTCCAATAAGCCCGGGGTAATTATCAAGTTTCTCTTTTAAATAATTAAAATCAAAATTTTCAGTAGATAAAATTCCATTCATTGCACCTTTTACTCTAATATGTCTTGTAAGTTCCCTTGTATCTATATCAGAAATTGCACTAATATTATATTTTTTTAAATAATCATTTAAACTTGTTTTAGCTCTCCAGTTACTGTAATAATCAAGATATTCTTTTACTATTAACCCTGATAATTGAATTTTTTCAGATTCAACATCTTTTTCATTTACTCCATAATTTCCTATTTGAGGATAAGTCATTGTTACTATTTGTTCATTATAAGAAGGATCAGTTAAAATTTCCTGATATCCTGTCATGGAAGTATTAAAAACTACTTCTCCTGTTATTTCACCTTTACTCCCAAACCCTTTACCTTTAAATATAGTTCCATCTTCAAGCATCAAAATTGCTTTCAAAATTAATCCCTCTTTTGTCCTGTTTACTCTTATGTCTTATTTATTTTTAATAATTTTTAATTTTTATAAATCATTAAATCAGTTATTAATAAACATTATTTTTCCATTTGCTATAGTATATTTTATTTCACCCTTTAAATTCTGATTTATAAAAGAACTGTTTTTACTTTTAGAAATTATGTCGTTTAATTTATAAGTATCTTCACAATTAATATCAACAATTGAAATATTAGCAATTTTTCCAGGTTCTATGCTGGTATTTTCAATATTTAATATATTTGCAGGATTATAACTTATTAAAGAAATTATTTTTTCAATGGCAAATTTTTCTTCAAAAAACAACTTTGACAAACTGGCTTTAAATAATGTCTCCATTCCAATTGAACCGAAAGCAGCTTCTTTAAAACTTACATTTTTTTCATTTAATAAATGTGGTGCATGATCACTTGCAATTACATCTATCACCCCATCACGTAATCCTTTTATTATAGCTATTCTGTCAGATTCACTTCTTATTGGAGGTTTTATTTTAAAATTTGTATTATATTCAGTAAGACAACTGTCATTAAAAAATAAATGTTCACATGTTGTATCACAAGTAATATTTAATCCATCATTTTTTGCCTTTTCTATCATTTCTACCGATTTAGCACTGCTTACATGTGTTATATGTATTTTTGCACCAGTAATTTTTGCAAGCATTATATCTCTTGATACTATTAAATCTTCACTTAAACTTGAAATTCCATCAAGTCCCAGCAAT
>JAMDDL010000124.1 GCA_023488645.1 Actinomycetota bacterium
AGGATTTCTATTCCTTCTTCTATCATGGCATTTATTTCTTCTTCAAACGCAGGCATTTCTGCTTTTGTTCTTCTGTAAATTACAGTAACTTTATTGCAGTCTTTAATCCTGATAGCCGCTCTTGCAGCATCCACTGCAGCATTGCCGCCGCCGACAACTCCCACATGGTTGCCTATATTTACTTTTTTTGAAAGATTTACATCTTTTAGAAATTCAAGGGCATCAAGAACGCCGTCAGCACCTTCATTTGCAATATTTAATTTCCGTGATTTTCCCGCACCTGTGGCAATGTATACAGCTTTATAATCATTTAAAAGTGAGGCAAACTGGATATCTCTGCTGATTTTAGTATTTGTATGAATTTTTACACCTGCATTTCTTATATTTTGTATATCAAAATTAAGCATATCTTTTGGCAATCTATACTGCGGGATATAAACTGCAAGAGCACCTCCGGCAACTTCCTGCTCATCAAAAATTGTAACATCATAGCCCATACTGACAAGGCTGTAACCAGCTGTCAATCCTGAAGGTCCTGCACCAATTATTGCTACTTTTTCTTTGCCGGCTTTTAGTTCTTTTTTTACAGGGTATACTCCAGCCTTTAAAGCATAATCTGTTGCAGATCTTTTAAGTGCTCTGATGGCAATAGGATCTCCCCATTTGCCTGCCTCGCATTTATATTCACATGGATGATGGCATACTCTTGCACACACAGATGGCAGGGGATTGTCTTTAAGAATATTATTAAAGGCTTCTTCAAAACGCCCGTTTGCAATTAATGAAATATAAACTTGAGCTTCAGTTCCAATCGGACAGGTATGCTGGCAGGGTGAAGATATTATCTGTCTGCATGCAACAGCAGGACACCTTTTCTCCTTTACATGAGCTTCATATTCGTCCCCAAAATATTGAATTGTTGAAAGAACCGGGTTTGGCGCAGTCTTGCCCAAACCGCACAGTGAAGTTTCCTTTATTGAAGAACCCAACTTTCCCAGTTCCTCAATATCTGCTGAACTGCCGTTGCCGTAAGTTATTGATTCCAATCTTTCCAGCATCCTTTTTGTACCAATTCTGCAGGGAACACACTGTCCGCAGGACTCTTCCTGGATAAAATCCATAAAATATCTTGACAGATCTACCATACAGGTATCTTCATCCAAAACTATCATGCCTCCGGAACCCATTATGGCTCCTATTTCCTTGACTTTTTCATAATCTATCGGGACATCAAGAAATTTTTCCGGAATGCAGCCCCCTGAAGGACCGCCCAGCTGTACTGCCTTAAACTTCTTTCCTCTTCTTATTCCTCCTCCTATTTTAAATACAATATCTCTGATTGATATACCCATTGGTACTTCCACAAGCCCCACATTATTTACTGCCCCCGTTAAAGCAAATATTTTGGTTCCCTTGCTGGTTTGCGTACCAATTTTATTAAACCATTCCGCTCCATTTAAAATTATTTGAGGAATATTCGACAAGGTTTCAACATTATTTATTAAAGTAGGCTTGCCATAAAGTCCCTCATTGGCAGGAAAAGGCGGTTTTGGTTTTGGCATTCCCATTTTACCTTCCAGAGATCTGATTAAAGCAGTTTCCTCTCCGCAAACAAATGCTCCTGCTCCCTGATATATTTCAACATCAAAGTTAAATTTGCTTCCTAAAATATTTTCCCCCAACAGCCCGTACTCTCTTGACTCATTTATGGCATGACTAAAAACTTCAATTGCAAGAGGATATTCAGCTCTAATATATGCATAACCTTTCTCAGAACCAATAGCGATTCCTGCAATAATCATTCCTTCAAGAACAGAATGAGGATCAGACTCCAGAAGATTTCTGTCCATGAAAGCACCTGGATCGCCCTCATCACCATTGCAAACTACATATTTTATACCGGAAGGCGATTTCGCATTTCTGCAAAATTCCCATTTTTTCCCCGTAGGAAACCCTGCTCCCCCTCTTCCCCTAAGCCCTGATTGTGAAACAATCCGTATAATTTCAGCTGAATCCAGTTGTGTTATTGCTTTCAGCAACCCTTGATAACCATCGTGCGAGATATAATCAGTAATCTTAAACGGGTCTATTTTCCCTCTATTCCTTAAAACCCGTGATTCCTGATATTTATAAAAGTCAGCCAGGACCGAATCTTTAATTATCGGGTTTAATTCTTGAACTATTTCGCCCTTACCTATATGAATATCAAAAATTGTTTTTACCTTATCGCTCTCAAGGCTGTGATAGGTTACAGGCTCAGCATTAAAGCATTCAATGGTCATCATCGGTTCAAGAGAGCAAAAACCAACGCATCCTGAAGTTGTAAATACTATATTTTTTAAATTTCGCTTATCTATTTCTTCTCTTACTGTATCAGCAATTAATTGTGCGTCTGATGCTATTCCGCAGGTTCCAAGATGTACAGTAATTTTAATTTTCCTCAAACTCTCATTTAAAGAATTTTCTTTTAATATCTTCTCTTTTATATCTTTCAGATTTTGTGCTGTTATTTTTTTTGAAGCATCTTTTATCAAAATGAAATCCTTATCTACTTCCTTATCTTTCATTGGCATAAATCAGATTCATTACTTCCTCAGGGCTTACCTTTTTAAAAATTTTATCATTAATTACCACCACAGGGCCTATCCCGCATGCACCAAGGCACCTGTTTATCTGAAGAGAATATTTTCTGTCTGCAGTTGTTTCTTCAGGTTTTATCCCGAATTCTCTTTCAATCTTTTCGGCAATCTTTTTTCCGCCCTTTACAAAACAGGCAGTCCCCAGACAAACCCTTATATTATTTTTGCCCCGGGGAGTTAAGGAAAAAAAAGAATAAAAAGTTGCAACTCCATAAACATCCTTTTCGGGAATATTTAATTCTTTTGCAACTTTTTCCTGAGCTTCAACAGGCAGGAACCCGAGTTCATTTTGTATGTCATGAAGAACAGGAATTAATGCCCCTTTTTTATTTTTATTCCTGCCAATTATTTCATCAATTTTTAAAATTTCTTCAGGGCTCAATTCATATTTTGGCAAATCCGAAATTTTCATTTACTTCCTTTTTAAAGATAATCCTATTTTTTGCCTTCCGGAAAATCATTGTAACGATTATAGCAAACTCTAATTGATAATCACAAATATTTATTTTTTTACATAGAGATTTTTTATTTATAATAAAATTAAATTATAAGAACTTTTTGGATCGCTTAAGGCAAAAATAAGGTATTTATGACGAAATAATCTATCATCTGGCTGACAAACGTATAAAAGAATTTTCTGAAAAATTCAGGCAGCCGGATAAATATTTTTCTTACAGGAAAGATAAATCTCAACCGGTACAGGCAATGATGGTTGTTGCAAGGATGAAATAATATATACTGGCAGCTGAGTATTTATTAAAATTTTTTTAATATATCATAATTATAAATTTCATTTTTTAAAATCATCTTTTATAATGTTAATAATTTATCCGGAATTGAAAGGGGGCTACCATTAAAAGGATTAAACTCTATGTCATTATAGGAATCATTACAATCTTAATCATGCTTGGTGCGGATGCTGTATTCAGTTTTTCAAGTGCAGGTGCGGCATCAACTCCGCCAAGAAGACCGCTTGCAATAATGGTTGAAAACAGCATAGCTGCAAGACCTCAGTCAGGGTTAAATCTTGCTGACATAGTATTTGAAGCTGTAGATGAATACGGAATAACAAGATTTGTTGCAATTTATTACAATAATGATGCACCACAAGTTGGACCGATTAGAAGCTCAAGACCGTATTATGCCGAAATAGCACGCGGATTTGATCCGTATTATGCATTTTTCGGAACTTATCCTGAAAATTATAAATATATCCAGGATATGAATATGCTTACTTTAAGTGCAATGTCAGACAGATCGGGACAAAGTTCAATTATAGGGCTTGCTCCATACTGGAGGGACTGGAACAGAAGCAAGATACAGGAACATACTGCATTCATGTCTACTTATGCTTTAAGAGATGCGGCTGCAAAGATAGGATATCCTCAGGATGGTGGTGTAATTCCGCTTAATTTTAAGGGTGATGCCGGTGAAGGTGAAAGAGGACAGGTATCAAGAATAAATATTGATTTCGGCACTGTATCCTATTCTCCAAAAGGGTTTAATGTAAATTATATTTATAATCGTGAAAGTAACAGTTATGCAAGAATTATGGGTGGTAAAGCTCATTGTGATTATGGAACAGGGGCTCAAATTACTGCAAAAAATATAATAGTCATGATTACGGATATAGCTGGACCCATAGACCAATGGAAACACATGTCAGTAAGAACAATTGGTTCGGGAACTGCATTATTCTTTATTGATGGCAATGCAGTACAGGGAACCTGGGAAAGAGGAAGCATATATGATCCGTTTGTGTATAAGGATGGAAGCGGGAATATAATAAATTTCAATTCCGGTGCAACATGGATACATCTTGTTCAGGATCCAGGTAAGGTATCATATCAATAAAAGTGTTAAGCCATATTATTTTGCGCAGGTTATTTAAGTTTAATAATCCATTGCCCAAATGCAATCATAAATTCTTTTACCTTTTGAATTGTGATCATATCTATAAGTTTATCTGTCTCGCTAAACTTCTTTTCTGCAAAGTTCACCATAATTTCAGGACGATTCATTGGAAATGCATTAAGAAAGACAAAAGACTGCCGCAGATGATATGTGCTCTTGCAGTGCCGATCATGCCAATAGAAGCACCCATAATACCAACAGGTTTTTGATCAAAGGGATTTGTTCCGGATGGTCTTGATGCTGCATCAATGGTATTTTTTAAAACTCCTGGGACGGAATAGCTTTTAAAAATTTTTAAAAATAAAGTACAATGTGTAAATACACTTAAAGAAAAATATTAGATAAAAGGATAAAATTTTTAATTGTTTGAACGGGAACATAAATGAAAGAAATTTTTTCAAATTTAGAATCTATTAAAAAAATCTTCCAAGAGAGCGGGGTTGTCCTGGCTTATATTTTTGGCTCTGCAGCTAAAAAGGGATTAACTAAATTAAGTGATATTGATTTTGCTGTATTTTTAGATAAAACTATTTCTCAAAGTAAATATTACAAGATTAGGCTTTTACTTCTTGATCGATTAGACAGAGTTATTAAAAATAAACCTTTAGATGTAGCTATTCTTAATAATGCCACTCCTCTACTGGTTCAATTAGTTATTCTTCAAGGTAAGATTCTCTTCTGCCAGGATGAGGATTTAAGAGTTAATTTTCAACTAAAGAGCCTTAAGGAGTTTGATGATGCCCTTTATTTGAGGAAAGTTTACTATAATTATTTGGAAGAGCGGGTTAAAGAAAATAAACTGGGAGATATAAGTATCCATGGGAGATAAACTGGAGACAGAAATTATAATAAAAGAAAGAATTAAAAAAATTGAAGAGGCAGTTACCGAACTAAAGCAACTCCGAATGTTGCCAAAACAAAATTTTTTTAAGGAAAAAAGAATTCAGTATGCCTCGATGTATGCAATGATTATTGGAATCGAAGCCGTTTGTGATATTGGCAATCATATTCTTTCCAAATATTTTAATCGGGCTGCAGAAACTTATAAGGATGTTATTTTACTCTTAGGAGAATGCAAGGTTATACCTAAAGGTTTTAGTCAGAAGTCTTCTAAAATGGCAGATTTCCGTAATATTTTAATTCACCTTTATCTTAAAATTGATACAGAAGAAGTTTATAAAAATCTTAAAAAAGCTCCCGAGGAATTTACTAAGTTCTCAAAATTCTTCCTGAATTTTCTTGAAAAATAATAACTCAGTACCAATTTTATAATATCT
>JAMDDL010000175.1 GCA_023488645.1 Actinomycetota bacterium
CGAACCCCTCTCTCTCCGCCATATACTGTAAATTTTAAAGGAAAACTATAGTTAAGAGTTTAAAGATGCCGGTGGCATGTTTAAACAAAGGGGTTCGAAAGGACGGACTGAAGGCGACAGCCGAAGGAGTCCGCGGCTCTGCAGCGAACGATAGTGAGACGAAAGACCGAACCCCTCTCTCTCCGCCAATTTGTAAAGACAGAGTTTATTTGTGAAAAATAGTTAACTCCAATATATCTATAACATTCGTCTTATTTTTCAAACCAACCAAATACATCTATAATAATTAATGTTTTAAGCACTCTAAAATCAAAAACTACTTATTTTTTAAAGAATTTTTGTTATATGTGAAATTGCTATCTGGAAATATTAGTGAAAAAAGGATATTATTGAGCTTGATTTGGGATTATAGGAGAAAAAGATGTAGAATCGCTGTTCTTACATTTTTATTTGATTGAATTTAATTTATTTGATATTATTATATTAGTATATAATTTACATACTATTAAGTTATTAAAATTAGACAAGAGAAAACAATATTTAATAAAATATAAAGAAATATCGAACAAAGAAGGGGTTGCTGCAAAAACATCTTGCTAAAAAATCCAGCATTAAAAAAAATACAACCCTGACTAAAATTGAAAGTGACAACATCAAAAACCTTCAATATTAATTATGGTAAAGGTCACTAAAGCTTTAGTGTTAATATTAGGAAGTTAATAAAATAAATTTCATGAATAGAGCTATTTTGAGCAAACAAATAAATGGAGAGTTGATTGATCATTTAAAAAATGATCCAAAATCTCTTTCGTCTTTTTTGCAATATCAAAATGATGGAACCATTATTTACGTTTTAGAAAAACTAGGCAGATTGGAAAATGGTTACAGTCGAGAGCCTTTATTAAATTTACTTAATCACCTAAATGAAAATATTAGAGCTCTATCAATTAAAAATTTAGCAAAAATTGAAGACATTTCCCTGTTGTCCACTTTTGTAAAATATGCTAGTGCAGATGAAAGTACAGCGGTGAGAAGAGAGTCAGTTTCTGCGATAGGAAGGCTCAGAAACGAGAAGGCAATTCCTATTTTAATAAATCTTTTAAAAGATGATGATCCAAAAGTTGTAATGCAAGCCATAAGGGGATTGTTAGTTTTCTCTTATAGGAGTGAAGTAAAAAATGAATTAAGAAAACTACTAAACCATCCCAATGAATTAATAAAAGAAGTTATCAATAAGGAAGTAAATGGAATTCAACATAAATTGAACAGCCAACAAAAGCAAGATGAATTTCCTACATTTTTAAAAAATACTGTAGTACATGGCGATGTACAAGAAATAATAAAATATATACCTGACGAATCTATACAATTAACTTTTACCTCTCCACCGTATTACAATGCTCGGGATTATTCCATCTATCAAAGCTATGAGGAATATCTTAACTTCTTAGAGCAAGTATTTAAAGAAGTTTATCGCATCACTAAGGAAGGTAGATTTTTCGTTCTTAATACTTCGCCGATCATTATTCCTAGAATAAGTCGAGCCCATTCCAGCAAAAGGTATCCTATTCCTTATGATATTCACCCATTATTAGTAAAAATGGGGTGGGAATTTATTGACGATATTGTATGGGTCAAATCTGAGGCAAGCGTAAAAAACAGGAATGCCGGTTTTCTTCAACATAGGAAGCCTTTAGCATACAAACCAAATGCTGTCACCGAAATGCTAATGGTATATAGAAAAAAAACAGATAAACTTATAGACTGGAATATAAAACAATATAGCTGGGATAAAGTAAAAAAGAGTAAAGTTCTTGAAGACTACGAAACGTCAAATGTTTGGCGCATAGATCCGACCTTTGATAAGGTACATACAGCTGTCTTTCCGTTGGAGTTATGTAATAGAGTGATTAAATTTTATTCTTTCGTTGGAGACTTAATGTTTGATCCATTTGCGGGAAGCGGAACACTTGGAAGAGCCGCTTTAAATTTAAACCGCAATTTCTTTTTAACAGAAAAGGAATCTAAATACATAAATAGGATAAAAGAAGAATTAAACAAATGTGGCAATTTGTTTAATCAGGTGAGCCAACTTAATTTTATTGACTTTGAAAAATTTATAACATTATCAAGAGAAAAAATATGACTATAACTGAACAAGTAACAAAAAATATTATTAAAAAATTATTAAAAGGAGAAGACTACAGAATAGAAGTAGTCACTTTAATCGACGCTGAGTTTTTACAATTTGCAATAGATTTTTTTAAAAGAATTGTTGATGCAAAATTGAAGAGCCAAAATATAACAATTGATTGGTATAAAAAAGAATTTCTTAATCCAGTTTTACCAGCTAAAGATATTATTATTAATGCAGGACTAAACAAAAAGACAATTCATAATATGTTTAATTCCTCTACAAAAGGAATAGTGATTGATGCTGCAAATGAGCATTATGATTCTTTTTATGAAACAATTAAAAATCTTGTTGAGGCTGAACACGATCTTGATCTTACACTAACAATTAAATTTAAAGGAGTAAGTGTTGATCTGAATGTTAGCGAAAGTTTAATTGTGATAAATACACTTGCAGTGAAACGAGCAGAATTAAGAGGGGGATTGTGGAGTACTGCTGGTAAAAGAGTAGAAAAACCACTAATGCAAACTTTGTGTAAATTATATGGTATTTCTGATAAAAATTATGCTGTGAAAAGTAAAGGGAAAGTAATAGAGGATGCTGATTTTGAAAGGGAAGTAGATTTTTATCTAATTGAAGGTAAAAATCATTACAAGTGTGAGGTTAAGTTAATGGGGAGAGGTAATCCAGAAAGTGCAGATGCTGTTATTGCGAGAGCTAGTAAAGTATTTGTAGCGGATAAACTTTCCGAAACAAACAAGAGACAACTTAACAGCTTGGGTATTGAATGGATTGAATTAAGAAGCGATGGTGGATTTCAAAGATTTGAGACTGTTTTGAATCATTTAAGAATTTCTCATAGCAAATTATCTCGCAATATTGATGAAAAATTAGAAACAATTTTTAAAGAAATTTTTAAGTAAATATGGTAACAACAATACCAGCAGCATTTCAAAAATTAAAGGAAAATTTGGAAATTACAGGATTACAAAAATCCACAGTTGCTACTCGTCAAAACAATGTTAGAGAGGTTATAGAAAACGATTTGGTAGTTTTGGATTCATTTTTAACTGGCTCATATTCGCGTAGTACGATGATCTCTCCTCTTAAAGATGCTGATGTTGATGTGTTTATAGTTTTAGATTCTAAATATTTTTATTATTACGACAACGGTCAAAATGGTGGACAAGCTGGGTTGTTAGATTTAGTAAAAAGGACCCTACGAAAAACTTATACTAGAACCCCGGATATAAGCATAAATGGTCAAGCAGTTACAATCAGATTTGAGGATTTTATGGTTGATGTTGTTCCAGGTTTTAATCGGAAGGGCGGAGGATATTTAATGCCAAATTATATAACCCAAAGTTGGATTTCTACTGATCCTAAAAAACATGTTGAGATATTTAGCGAGACTAATTCTGTATATAGCGGCAATTTAGTACCTTTAATAAAAATGATTAAGGGTTGGAATAAAAATAGTGGTAAATATTTTCGCTCTTTTCACCTTGAAGTTATGGTGCTACAGATATTAAACGGTATAAGTATTTCTGATTTTCCTTCAGGTATGAGATTTTTTTTCGATAATGCAAGATTCTATGTAACAAAACAAAATCCTGACCCTGCTGGTTATAGTGGCGATGTGGGAAGTTATATAAATACTCAAGAAAAATTACAAGAAGCGTCTGGTAAATTCCAACTTGCTTATGAAAGAGCATTAAAGGCAGAGGAATATACTTCAAGAGGATATATTAAAGACGCAATTGATATGTGGATTAAAATTTTTGGAGATTATTTCCCAGCTTATGGATAATATACAAATTACAACTGCAGAAAAATCTGTCTCTAAAACCAAAGAAGAGATTATAAAAGAGGCGCAAAGAATTGAAGAAAGCACCATGTATTCTTCAAAAGGTCATTTTGTAGCGGCAAATTTTTGGACCAATTTTCATCTTTGGATTGGTATTCCTATGATATTGCTAGCTGCAATTGCTGGTGCCTATGCTCTTTCCCAATTTAACCCAAAGCATATTATTGCTGGTATAATATCCATTATTGTGGCCGCTCTATCAAGTGTGATGACCTTTTTAAATCCAAATGAAAAAGCAAGTACTCATTTGAACGCTGGGAATAATTATGATTCTTTGCAGAATAAAGTTAGAATGTTTTGGTCTATTGATTGCTGGAGAGAAGAATCAGAGCAAGTTTTAACAGAAAGATTAAGATACTTTTCTGAACTGAAAGATAGAGTTAACCAAAGTTCCCCACAAATTCCTTGTTGGGCGTATAAATTAGCAAAGAAAGGAATTTTACAGGGAGAATCAGATTATAAGGTTGATAAAGAAAAAAAGAATTTGCCACCGAGTTCGGTAGAACCGAGCAATCCACCAAAGACGAATTAGAAAAACTTAAAATCGTTCTTTCAGCTTCCGCTTTTTAACGAAACGGACGGAAGAGGGTTGAGAGGAATTCCACCCACAGAGCTCATTTATGATTAGTTTGGGTTTTTTAAAATACTCTCCGCCATAAACTGTAAAATAAATCCCTCTTTCCTTGTTGAAGGTTTAAAAATATTAGGAAACAGTATCAGTCTAAATCTATTTATCTTCAGATAATACAGAGGCTTCTTCATTGAATACAGTCTTTAAAGCAATTATTTAAGTGTTATAGCATAAATACATATTTTTTTATATATACAAATAATCTAATATGTATATAGTCATTATAAAAATGATTTTTAGGAAGAATATAATAAAATCTTTATAAAATTTTACTTGATTAAAGCTTATATGCTATATTATTAAAATGAACTGGAATATAAAATTATATAAAAAAAGAACTTGAAATTGCTAAAGAACGAATGGAATGAATATTTAAACAAAGAGGATTAATAATATGCAATGGAAAGTAGCTAAAAAATAATAAACAAAGATCCTGAAGTCTTAAAAGAATTAGGAAGGTTGACACCATTTTACGAAATTATCGATCAAATATTATTGTTGCGAAAAGAAAGAAATTTGACCCAAAAGGAACTCGCAGAATTAATTAAAACAACACAATCTTGTATTTCCAGGCTTGAGAGCGGAAATTATAATCCTTCTATACGCTTACTGCAAAAAATTGCTGATGTATGTGATAAAAAAATAGAGGTTAGATTTATTCCAAAGACTTGCTCACCCGCATAAAGAAACTGAAACGGAACTTGGTAACTTTAAAGTATCTTTTGCCTTGGACATGATAACATTCAGTAAAATTAAGAGATTTTATTCAAAGTTATTATTTTTTATCATAAAATAACTTAGATATAAAAATTAATCATAGAATTATTATCTGATTACGTGAGGATATATATGGACGATGGAAAAAAGAACATTCAAAAATTCACAATCCTGCACTCAAATGATATGCATGGGGATTTTCTGGCAGAAGTAAAAGCCGGAGAAGGAAAATTGATAGGCGGCCTCGCATTACTTTCCGGCTATATTAATAAGGTAAGAAAAGAAGAAAAAAATGTATTGTATATAATTTCAGGTGACATGGTTCAAGGCAGCCTTATTGATTTCGAATATAAAGGCATTTCAACAATGG
>JAMDDL010000140.1 GCA_023488645.1 Actinomycetota bacterium
TAAAAGAAAATTTAAAATTTAAATATTGAACTGTTGTTTTTTTATCAAAATTCAACAAACCGGCATTTCTATAATATAATTATTTCTCTAATGCATGTGAATTGTTTCATGAATAATAATAATAACAATATTCAAAAAAGTAGATTTTCTTCAAGAAAAATTCCATCATATGCAAGGTATATTCTTGCAGCTCTTGTTGTAATAAGCATGTTTGTTTTTTCATTTTTTTTAACAAACATTAATTCTCAAAAACCTTCAGCACATGCCCTTTTCGGAGAAGAATCATTTAAAGACATCGATACAGGTTATGATTATATCCTTGTTATAGATGAATCGGGTTCCATGAAAAAAAATGATCCTCAGGATTTGAGAAAAGATGCAGCAAAGTTGTTTGTCTACCTTGCTGAAGCCATGAACAAAGGCAACAGGGTTTTAATAAGCGGTTTTGGCGAGGTTACCAACATTTATGCACCATTAACGGATATTAGCGGTAATGAAAAGTATATAAGTGAAGCAATCGATAAAATCAAGAGCGATCAGGATTTGACAGACATGAAAGGTGCGCTTGAAAAAATCAAGCAGATGCTGGATACAAGGATTGATAAGAAAAAAACAGTTGTCATATTTCTTACTGATGGTTCGCTTACGCTTGATGACATTCCGCCTGAGAAGATAAAGGATAAGGATAAGAAACCCTCAAGAGAAAAGCCGGGAAGGCCCAAATCTCCCGATGAAATCAACAAGGATGTCCGGGGAGATAAATACAATAGTTTAGGTGGCAAAAATGACGGTAGAGAAATCAATGCATACAGCACAGGTACATTAAAAGAAACAGACAACTATCTTGAAAATTACAAAAAAGAGCTTATAAACCTATGTTATAAATATGCAGATGAGGGCATCATTATTCATCCGATTGCTTTTACTAAAGAGACAGATATAAAAATTCTTGAGCAGATGGCATATATTACAGGTGGAGTTTGCTGGAAGCCTGAAAAAGCTGCAGACCTCAGGACTTCATTTATTGAAATTCTGAAAAATATAACCAACAGATTTATTAAAATTGAGGAACAGATACAAGCAGGAAGTTTAAAAGGAAAATTCACTGTATGCAAATATATCAAAGAGCTTATTGTTATAGGACTAAAAAGTGATTACCAGAATGTTCCTCAGATTAAACTGACAGATTCGTCAGGCTCCGAGGCTCAATATGACGAATATGTGGAAGAAAATATCTTTAAGATTGCCAAAGTGAAAGCCCCTGCAGAAGGGGAATGGAACTATGAAATCAATGGCGACGGTATTTTTGCTTATGATATATTGAATGCTTTAGCGAAGGAACCACAATACTCTACATATACTGCAGATGCGCAAATCCCATTGAAAATTGATATTTCGGAAATTCTTAATCAGAGTGGTCCGGATATAATTGGTGACTTTAAAGTAAGTGCAAAAATTGAAGATCCCGAAGGCAGGATAACTGAAAGTACTGATTTTATTGATGATGGTGCAGGCAGTGACAACAAAGCTTCGGATGGTATTTTTACAGGAAAATATGGAATCAGCGGACTGAGCGGTTATTATACTGTCACATTTTTAATAACAAATATGCCAACCGGTGCAATTTCAAGTAAAAGTTTAAATTTTGAAGCTGTAAAATTTCCTGTCAGTGTCAAAGTTATAGAGCCTTCAAAAGATTATTATGCCCTGGACTCAGAAATCAGGATTGCAGCAAGTCTTGAACCAAATGGTGAATCCGGCAAGTCATTTGAACTCAAAAATTATGAACTTACCATAGATATCTCTGACTTGCAGGGAAAGATTGTCAGGAACCTGGCACTCCTTGATAACGGGAAAGGGGCAGATGAACAAGCCGGAGACGGAATTTACAGTGCCTCATTCAGCAATACTTCTTCGGAGAGTATTTACAATATTGATTATTTTATCAGGGATATAACAAAGATGGATATACCTGCCTGTACGGGACTTTCTTCAGTTTTTGAGTTGAAGGCAGCACCTGCTTTTAATTTTGATATTGAGAACAACATGTTTGCAGGAGAACCGTCTGTCATCAAGGCAAACCTTGATGATTTCGGCAAGGCAGAATTTAAATATAAATTGGTAAAGCCTGACGGGAAAACTATTAAGGGAAGCCTTTATGATGATGGCAATTCGGTGCATGCAGATGAAGCTGCGGGAGATGGTATTTACACTGAGATACTGCAGGGTCTGGATTTAACAGGACAGTATAATCTTAGTGTTGAAGGAACAATTCCATCTGAAGATGCAGCGGTTCCCGCAGTTGTTGAAGAAAATTTCAATAAGGATTTTAAAATAACAAACCTGCCTGAAAATCTTGAGTTTGGCAATAACATAAAAGTTAAGGAAGCAAGCTTTACAATTCTTTCAAGAAGCACAACCAATGCAAGGCTTTCTATAGACAGCACCGGAATAAACAATGAGCTGGTAAAATCTGTAATGGTGAAAAGCAATGAAAATATAACTGCAAATTCTGATAACCCTGTTGTTTTTCAGATTGAACTTAAGGATGGAATAAAAGCAGGAAATTATGAAATAAAAATTCCTGTAATTATTGAGAATGCTGAAAATACATCATCCAGTGATATTCTGCTTAAGATTTCCATACCCGGAAAAACCACATTTTATCTCTTTATTATTGTTATTCTTGCAGGTATTGCCGGCATTGCCTCCATAGTGGTATTTGTATATTTTCTGTATATAAAACCCAGAAGAAGAGGTCTTTATTAGGATGGATATTGTTACCGGAGCTACGGTACATATTGGGAATGTAATTGTAAGAGATCTGCTTGCTAAAGGTAGAACATTGAAGTAAAAGAAAAGAATGGTAAGAGAACTAAATATCCTGTTTATAAAGATTAAATTAAAACTACTTAAAAGATGTATTTAAAGTTGTGATAAGATAAATCCTTCCTATAGACATTTAAAAAATAGTAATTATTAAAAAATTAAAATTTATGGCATAAATTATAATGGAGGTTATAAATTGTTAGCTTTCTCATAAATTGCTGCAATTTCGCCTTTTTTTACTACTAGTCCCATTACATAAGCAATAATTATTATTACAAAAATATTTATTCCAAGTCTAAGCAGAGCAAACTTAAATCCAAGAGAGGACATTTCAAATAAAAGCATTGGTATTTTTGTGGTTGATCAGGCTCCAATAAGTATAATGATATTTGAAAACTTAACTTGTTTTTTCATAAATACTGCTGCAACTGGAAAGGCACCATAAAGCGGACCTGCAGCAACTGACCCAAAGAAAAAGGCAATAAGTATTCCTTTAAAACCTGAACCTTCTCCCATAAATTTTATCATTGTCTCTTTAGGAACCCATACATCAAGTAGTCCAATTAAAATAAATATTGGTGGTAGGACAAGCAGTATCTCCTTAAAACTGTAAATTATTACATCAGTTGCTTTAATTGCTGCATCAAATTTAAAAATAAAAAGAATACCAAGTAAAACAAGTGTGATAAAAAAGAATAAATACTGTTTTAAAAAACCTTTTATATTAAAAGATTTTTTACTTTTTTCTTCCATGTTTTAACTCTCTATTTCCAGATTGTAAGAATTAACCCAATTAAGTATGCTACCCCAATTGATAAAACCAACGATAATACATTTCTAAGCACAGCAACTTTTTTATTAAAATATTTTATCTCCATTGGAAGAGTCACAATCCCAACCATCATTAAGGTCTGAACAAATGCAGCAATTTGAATATAACCTGCCCCGCCTTCAAAAAGCAAAGCAGCAGTAGGAAAAGCGATAAAACCTGGAATTAGAGTGACAGATCCAACTACTGAAGCCAGTAAAACACCTAATACTCCTGACTTTTCTCCAATTATTCTGCTTATAAGATTGGTATCAAGTATGGAAAGAATTAGACCTATTAGTAGAATTACTCCTAAAAGCATTGGCAGGATGTTTTTAAAAGAATTCCATGCTTTAAGTAATGCCTGTTTGGTTTTCTGCCTGCTTTTTATAAGTGAAACTACCAGAAGCACTATTGCTATAAAATATATAGCTCCATTGAAAATATAGTTACCCAATTTGATTGCCTTTTTATTTGCCTAGCTTATGAAATCTTTCTAAAAATATTTTAAAGATTTTTTCTCTATCTTTTATAAATTCTACCCAACGATTAAGCTCATCATTTCCTTCTTTGGTAATAGAGTAGTTCTTTTTTGCTGGACCTGATTTATTAATCTCCCATTGCGACTTTATAAATCCTTCTCCTTCAAGCAGGTTTAATGTTCTATAAATTGCACCGAAATCATGGCCTGATTCTGTAAAACCCATCTTTGAATATTTTTCTGTTAGTTCATATCCGTAGGAACTACCTTCAGAAAGCAATAATAAAATTGATGGAACAAGAAATCGTTCCATTCTCTTTGAACCACATCTGCAAACTTTGTCATGACAATTTTTTTCTTCACACATTTTAGCTTTATTAGGGTTACTCTAAATCTTTAAGCCTGACATCAATTTCTTCTATTTGTTCCTGTAGTTTCTCTTTATGTTCTTTTAGCAATTCAATTTGTTCACTTCTTGAAGGAAAAATTATTTCCTGGCTAAATTTATGACTCTTCTGCAAATTATGATGGCCTGATGTCTGACAACAATAATTTACTGAACTATCAGACTGATTATCACAACACATTTTAATTGCCTCCTTTTATTTGTATTCCTAACATTTTCATACCATTTTTTGTTTTTAAAGAAATCCTTGCAGGTTCGGTTATAACACAATTACCTGTAAAAATTTTATCTTTCTTGGAATTAACTTTAATTTCACCTTCACCGTCTATTACATAAAAAATAACGCTATCTTTCATTTCGCAGTAAGGAATTTCTTCATTTTTAGCAAGATTGATAACCCTTACTTTAAAGTCATCAGATTTAAAAAATACATTCTTGGCTCTGTCTTTATAAGGAAAAGTTTTTATTATTTTTAAATCAAATAGAAGCATATAAATAAATCTATATGTTAATTACATATATATGCTTATAATAAACATTTTAATTAATCTTGTCAATTACTTAATTTCCTATACATCTCTGGTAGAAAGCAGCAATAATAGGTGCTCAAACCTAGAAATTTTTTCATCACTTGGTAGGGTTAATCTGATTTACATCTGAATTTTAATAAAAATTATTTGACATTATTAAAATTTGTGTTAACATGTTAATAAATTTATAAACTATTAAACATTTATAAATTATTTAATAACTATATAAAAAATAATAAGGAGTAAATTATTATGATGTGGGGATGGCCAATGATGGGCTTTGGTGGTTTTGGAATGATTTTTGGTTTTATTTTTTTTGTGGCAATAGTAATAGGGGTAATATTTTTAATTGTATGGCTTGTAAGAAGATCAGGCTATAATGTTATAGAAAAAACCAGCACGCACTCTTTAGAGATATTAAAAGAAAGGTATGCGAAGGGTGAACTAACTAAAGAGCAGTATGAAAATATGAAAAAAGAACTGATGTAATAAATTAATACTATTCTTTTAGGTAAAAAATATAAAACAATAACGGTTTTACAAGGCAGATATGGTATCACAATTGGCATGGAACTTTCATAGAAATGAAAGAATATTAATTCCAGATATTAAGATAAGTCTGTGCTAATTTTTAAGAATTAAATAATAAATACAA
>JAMDDL010000097.1 GCA_023488645.1 Actinomycetota bacterium
AATCGCATCTTTGATGTGTACCTCTGCTTTCTTTTCGAAGTATTGCTGCAGTAATAATAAGTCTTGCCACATAAAGCATGTTTAAAAATTCACATAGTTCCTTTTCCCTTCTGTCATATAAGCCCTGTTCTGCAAGATTTTCATTTACAAATTCAAGCACATCTTTAAGTCTTTTTTCTTCTCTTAAAATTCCTACCCTGTTTGTCATAAGATGTCTTAATTTATTTTTTAGTGCATTTATTTCTGCATTGTCTATAATATTAATACTTTCAGATTTACTTGGATATTTGTTTATTGTATTTAAATCTTTAGCGGATTTTAAAGAATTTTCAAATTCCCCTTTGCTGTCTTCAATAATTTTCTGCAACATTTTTTTAAAATCATCTTTGCTTCTGACTAAATCTCTTTTAAAACTGCTGTTTTTTATTTTGTCATTTATTTTTAATTTGTTTATGATGCTGTTATAAATTCTTGAACCATAAACCAGTCCTTCTATCAGAGAATTGCTTGCAAGCCTGTTTGCACCATGTGCACCTGTAGCGGCGGTTTCGCCGCAGGCATAAATACCCTTAATATTTGTTTCGCCGTTCAGGTTTGTTTTTATGCCTCCATTCAAATAATGAGCGGCAGGGGAAACTTTTATCAAATCTTTCTTTAAATCAAGCCCATTTTCTTTAAGTTTGTTTATTATGTTGGGAAATCTTATTGTAAGCATATGCCTGTCAAGATGGGTAGCATCAAGATATACAAAATCCTTTCCCTTTTCCTTCATTATCATGGTCATTTCCTTAACAACAATATCCCTTGGAGCAAGTTCAGCCAGAGGATGCTTTCCCATCATGAATCTGTTTCCGTCGGTATCTCTTAAAAATGCCCCCTCGCCTCTTAGGGCTTCGGTAATCAGAAAAAGTTTACCATCATTTGTCTTAAAAACAGTAGGATGAAACTGGATAAACTCTATATCCTTTATTTCAGCCCCTGCTCTGTAAGCCATGGAAATTCCATCCCCTGTTGAAACTGAAGGATTTGTAGTAAGTTCATAAAGCTGTCCAATTCCCCCCGTAGAGATAATTATATTTGAGGTAGGATGTATCTCAACTTTGCCTTTTTTTATATTTAAAACTATAATGCCCCTGCATTCATTATCCAAGGTTAAAATATCAAACACAAAATTTTCAGGGTAAAATTCAATATTTTTAATCTGCTTTGAATAAAAAATCAGCTTTCTTTCAATTTCTTCTCCTGTTGCATCTCCGCCTGCATGAAGCACTCTTGGGCTTGAATGTCCGCCTTCAAGAGTAAGGCCAATTTCACCATTTGCAATATCAAAATGAATCCCTGCCTCAATTAAATCTTCAATCATTTCAGGTGCTGATTTAACCAGAGTTTTTACTGCTTCGGTGTCGCATAAACCCTGACCGGATTTCATAGTATCGCAGTAATGATCTTCCCAACTGTCAGGGCTTTTAATTGCTGCAGCAATGCCGCCTTGCGCATACCAGGTATTTGATTCGGAAAGCGCACTTTTTGTAAAAATTTTAACTTTTGTATGATTTGAAATTCTTATACCTGTTGACAGACCGGCAATACCGCTGCCGATTATAATACATTCATTATAGCTGCAAATATCATCATAATTTTCAGGAGAAAACAGAAATCTTCGAAGCATTATATAATTTCTTTCTAGTTTTTTATTTTATTTATTGTATATTAAAAACAGTATAAAGCAGAAACTTTTAATTTAAAATTTAAGTAAATTCCTTCATCTTTTCAAGAGACGACCTTGCATTTTTAAGAATATCATCAGGCAGCATAATTTCATAAACATTATCTTCCAGTGACCACATGATTTTTTCAAGATTAATGAGTTTCATGTTAGGGCAGATTGCATTTTTTTGAGCGGGGTAAAATATTTTTTTGGGGTTTTGCTTTTTAAGCCTGTAAATAAGACCGATTTCTGTTCCTATTATAAATTCAGTCTTTTGGGATTCATGTGCGTATTTAAGCATTCCTCCCGTGCTTAATACTTTATCGGCAATTTCAATGACTTCAGGTGTACATTCGGGATGAACAAGAACTTCTGCATCAAGGTGTTCTTTTTTTAACTGGATAATTGTTTTTGCATTAATTAATACATGGGTAGGGCAGTAACCATGCCAAAGTATCAGATTTCTTTTAGTCTGACCTGCAACATAACTGCCAAGATATTTATCAGGTATGAAGATAATATTTTTATCCGGCGGTATGGAATTTACCACCTTTACAGCATTGGCACTTGTACAGCAGATATCAGAATGAGCCTTAACTTCAGCAGTTGAATTTACATAGCACACAACTATTGCTCCGGGATAAGTCTTTTTAAGTTCAACTACGTCATTTGCTGTAATCATATTTGCCATGGGACATCCGGCATATTTGTCTGGAATTAAAACCGTTTTTGCAGGATTTAAGATTTTTGCAGTTTCTGCCATAAACCTTACTCCGCAAAAAACAATCACTTTGTTTTGAACTTCAGATGCCTTTATGCTAAGTCCAAGAGAATCTCCAACAAAATCTGCAATATCCTGCACCTCGTCTATCTGATAATTATGCGCAAGGATAATTGCATCCCTTTCCTTTTTAAGCTTTGTTATGGCATCTATTATTTCAAGATTAGCATTCATTTTTTAAGATAAAATAATATATTGATAATTAAATCTGATGTGTATTTATTTTAAGATATAAATTTAAAAAAATAAAACAATTAAAAATTAATAATTTTTTGCTTGATATTTTAAAAATTATTTCATAATGTTATAAATCTAAATTTATTAATAAAATTTTTTTTTAAAAAATTTATTCTTGCATTATTTAATTCCTATACAGACAAACCGGAGTTTAAATTGAAATTAATTATAAGCGAAAAGGAAATTGCAGCCAGAAGAATTGCGCAGATACTTTCAGGTGACGGGGTAAAGGAAGAAAAAGTATACGGTATTCCCGTCCATAGTTTTAAAAATTCAGACGGCAGCTTTAAAACTATTGGACTGAAAGGCCACATACTTCAGGTTGAATTTCCTGATGAATATGCGAACTGGTTTAAAGTTCCTCCCCAGAACCTCATTGATGCAGCCATTATAAAAAAACCTATTGAAAAGAGAATGATACAGGCTTTAAACAAGATGGCAGATGAGGCAGATGAGGTTATAATAGCTACAGACTATGACAGGGAAGGCGAGCTGATAGGATATGATGCTATTTCTGTAATAAAGAAAAAAAAAGGTGAAATTCCGGTTGAAAGGGCAAAATTTTCTGCAATAACTCCAACTGATATAAGGAAAGCTTTTTCCAGATTAAATAAGATTGATACCAACCTTGCATTTGCAGGAATGGCACGACAGGATATTGATTTGATATGGGGTGCGGTTTTAACAAGATTTATATCTCTTGCTTCGTACCAACTAAAGAATAATTTTTTATCAGTGGGACGTGTTCAAACTCCAACTCTTGCTTTGATAGTTGAAAGAGAAATAGAAATACAGAATTTTGTGAAAACCCCATACTGGCAGATAAAGGTAAGGCTTGCAAATCAGAAAGATGAGCAGTTTGATGCAATTCATCATAAGAAAAGGTTTCTTAATGAAAAAGAAGCAAAGACAATTTTTAACAGAATTGCAGGTGTGGGCAAAATTACATCAGTAAAGGAAGCTGTAAGATCCTTAAAACCCCTTGCTCCTTTAAATACAACAGCATTGATAGTAGCCGCAAATTCTCTTGGCTTATCAGCCCAGAAAACCATAAATATTGCTGAAAGTCTTTACATGAACGGTTACATCAGTTATCCAAGAACAGACAATACCGTTTATCCGAATACACTGGATTTAAAAGATATTTTAAAACAATTATCAGGTAATAGTGATTTCAAGGAAATGACACAAACGGCACTTTCGCAGAAGGATATCAAACCATCAAGGGGGCTTAGAAAAACAACTGATCATCCTCCCATTTATCCTGCTTCTGTTGCATGGCGTGAAAACTTAAGCGAAGACGAGTGGAAGCTGTATGAGCTGGTAGTTAGAAGATTTGTGTGCACACTTCTTCCTGAATCTCTTTTAAAAAATATGGTTGTAAACATTGATATTAAGGGAGAAAAATTTATTGCTAATGGGTCAAATATTATTAAGGAAGGATGGACTAAGTATTATCCTTACTATAGACATACAGATATTTATCTTCCTGATTTGAATGAAGGTGAGAATGTTACAGTTTTAAACAAGGAAATACTGGCAAAGGAAACAAAACCGCCTTTAAGATATTCCCAGGGAAAACTGGTGGAAAAAATGGAGGAGCTGGGTCTTGGGACAAAAGCAACAAGACATACTATATTACAGAACCTTATAACCAGAGGATATATTAAAGGCAATCCGCTTGAACCAAGCAATAAGGCTATTGCAGTAATTAAGGCGCTTAAGGAATATGCTGCAAAAATAACCAGTCCCGATATGACGGCAGAGCTTGAAGTTGATATGGACGGGATTGCAAACGGCGATCAGGAAAAAAATAAAGTTGTTGATATCTCAAGAAAGGATTTAAGGGAAATTTTAAATATACTTGTTCCCAAAAAAGCAGAAATCGGAAAAACAATCAGGGAAGGTATTAAGGAAGATGAAGTTGTTGGGAAATGCCCTGATCCGGACTGCGGCGGTAATCTGGTAATCAGATCTTCTGCAAAAACTAAAAAGAAATTTATAGGCTGTTCAAATTACCCGAAATGCAGGAAAGCATTTTCCATGCCTCAAAATGGTCTAATTCTTACAACTGAAGATACATGCAAAGCATGTGGTTATCCTGTAATAAAAGTAATAAGAAAAGGCAAAAGACCCTGGGATTTATGCATAAACCCGGAGTGTCCTTCTAAAAATGAAAACTATAAAGATTATAAAAATAAAAAATCTGCTTCGAAAACTGATTAATAGAGCCAGCTTTAATCTGCCTGACGATATTTTGAAGGCTGTCCTTGATGCTTTAGCTTGCGAAAAAAATGAAACTGCCAGAAAAATACTGAAGCTTATAATTGAAAATGCAGAAACTGCTGCAGTGGAAAGTGTTCCTTTATGTCAGGACTGCGGAACTGTTTATGTGGAAATACTGATTGGTAAAAATACGTGCATTGAAAATTTTAATGAAATTGATAATGCTGTAAATGAAGTAGTTGCGCAAGTTTACACAGAAAGCTATTTAAGAAAATCAATTGTAAGCGATCCCCTGTTTGACAGAAAAAATACTTTTACAAATACTCCTGCAATAATAAGTTACGGGAAGATACAGGATAGTGTTGAAGGGGTAGAAATCAAAGTTTTTCTTAAAGGGGCAGGAAGTGATAACTGCTCATATCTGTACATGATGAATCCGTCCTCTACCCCTGAAGAGATAACAGCAGTAGTTAAAGATCTTGTAATTAAAAATGCAACTAAAAGCTGCCCTCCCTTAATCATTGGAATAGGGATTGGAAGCAGTGCTTCCGGCGTAACAGAATTAGCAAGAAAAGCGGCATTTAGAGAAATAGGAACCGGCAGTCCGGATGAAAGATATAAAAATCTTGAAAATATAATTTTAAATGAAGTTAATTCTACAGGTATTGGACCTGCAGGGCTTGGAGGAAACACTACCGCTCTTGCAGTAAATATTGAATATGCCCCATGTCATATGGC
>JAMDDL010000132.1 GCA_023488645.1 Actinomycetota bacterium
AAAGTGGACAAAATAATTCAGTTTTACTGTGAAAGCATTATAATTCCTGTCTCCGGGTTTTGCCAGCATCCTGTCAGCAATATCTTTCTGTATGGTAATATAAAAATCCTTAATTTTATCAGTCTGACTTAAAATCCTTAAGATCAATGGAGCTGCAATTTTATAAGGAAGGTTTGCCACAAATTTGCTTATGCCGTATTTAAGGCAGATTTCATTATAATTAAGTTTCATAGCATCTCCAACGATTAAAAAAACTTTCCTTCCGATTTTTGAAACAAAAATTTCTTTAAAAGCTGCTGCTATGTTCCTGTCCATCTCCACACATATTATCTTTTTTACATTTGGGACTATAATTTCTGTTAAACTGCCTATGCCTGCACCAACTTCAAGTATAACATCGCTCTTCTTAAGTTCAGCAAACTTAGCAATCTTTTTTAAAACATTGGCGTCAATGAGAAAATTCTGGCCAAGTGTTTTTCTTAAGGTCAGATTATACTGCTTTAATATTTCAGCAGTTCTGGATGGAGCGCTGATATAATCATCGTTCATTATAGTTTTTTATTTCAAATTGAAAAAATCTTCAGCATTCTTTGAAGTAATTTTTGCAGCTTCCTGCAAGCTGATTTCCTTAATTTTTGCTATTTCCTGTGCAATATATTTTACATATGACGGATAATTTTCCTGACCTCTTTTAGGCTGCGGGGCAAGGTATGGGCTGTCGGTTTCAATAAATATTTTATCCAGAGGTATGATTTTAACGGTATCCTTTGCTGATTTTGCATTCTTAAATGTTATTACTCCGGTAAAAGATATGAAAAGTCCCATTTCAATACACTTTAGGGCAAAACCGGCATCTCCCGAAAAACAATGCAGCACTGCTTTAAAATTCTTAACTGCCGTATAATTTTTTAAAATATTTATTGTTTCGCTGTGAGCTTCCCTGTCATGAATTGCAACAGGAATACCGTGTGTGATTGCCATTTCAATATGAGAAATAAAAGTTCTTTGCTGATCCTGTTTTGAAACCGGATTTTCAAAAAAGTCAAAACCTGCTTCACCAACTGCAACTATTTTTTTATTATTCTTAATCAGGCTGTCAAGGATTTTCTCCTGCCTCTTTCCAAATCTGTTTGCATAATGAGGATGAACTCCAACTGTTGCAAAAACATTTTTAAATTTTTTTGCGTACTCAACAGACTTCAAGCTGCCCTCTATGCTTGAGCCAACATTAATTATATATTTAACATTCTCATCTGCTGCCTCCCTTATAGCAGCCTCGGGAGTCTTATTTTTGATCATATCAAGATGAGCATGAGTATCAATAAAATAGAACTCTTTTTCTTCTAACTGATTTTCAGACAACATATTGCTCCGGATTTAAAAGATTGTTTTATAAAAATAAATCATAAAATTCATAAAGTTTAGATTAATCATTAAAAGCTGAAGTTTTATTTATTCCTTAATTCTCGGAAAAAGTATTTCCCTTATACCAAGTTTGGTTTTTCCTTCAAAGCTTCCCCACTGTCCATCTTCATATAAATTAAAATCACCAACGCTCCTGTTGATTCCTATCTGGGAAAAAATCCTTTCACATGTTTTGGGAATAACAGGTATAAGCATTAAAGTGGACAGCCTTAAAGATTCAATAAGTGAATATAAAATTTCATCCAGTTTTTTTACGTCTTTATCATCTGAACTTTTAGCAACATTCCAGGGCTGACTGTCTTCTATGTATTTATTAGCCATGTTGATTAATTCCCATATTTTTGACAGATAATCATTGAACCTGAAATCCTTTACACAGTTGGTGGCATATTCTTTAACTTCATTCCATTTCTTCATAAAATCAGGATTTATATTTGTATTTGAAGGAACAATCCCGTTTCTGTATTTCTCAATCATTACCATGGTTCTTGACAACAGGTTTCCGATATCATTGCTTAAATCGGAATTAAATCTTCTTACCATCAGGTCATGCGTAAACGAGCCATCCTGCCCGAATGTCATCTCTCTCATCAGAAAGTACCTTATCGGTTCCACACCATAATTTTCTGAAAGCACATCAGGATCAAGAGTAATTCCCTTTGATTTGGAAAGTTTTTCCTGTCCGAGCATCACCCAGCCATGCACAGCTATCTGCTTTGGCAGGGCAACTCCAAGCGACATAAGAATTGCAGGCCAGATTATGGCATGAAATTTCAGAATATCCTTTCCTATGTGGTGCTGATTGACTGGCCAGTATTTAACAAATAACTTGTCATCATCAAGGCTGTATCCCAGAGCAGAAATATAATTTATTAAAGCATCCACCCATACATAACAAACATGCCGGCTGTCAAAAGGTACGGGAATTCCCCATTTTACAGTTGTCCTGGAAATACTTATATCTTTTAATCCCTGATTTAATATGCCTAAAACTTCATTTTTTCTGGTTTCAGGATAAACAAAATCAGGGTTTTCTTTAATATGTTTTAAAATTGCATCCTGATATTTTGAAAGCTTAAAGAAATAATTTTCTTCCTTTATGTATTCAATTTCCCTGCCGCATTCAGGGCATCTGCCTTCTTCTACCTGATTGTCTGTAAAGAAAGTTTCATCAGGCACGCAATACCAGCCTTCGTAATGCCCTTTATATAAATCACCATTTTCCTTAAGTCTTGTAAGTATATTCTGAACTATTTTTTCATGATTTCTGTCTGTAGTTCTGATATAAAAATCATTGCTTATCCCGTATAAATCAAGGAGTCTTTTCATATCGGAAGACATCATATCAACATATTCCTGAGAGCTAACATTTCTGGCTTGCGCACTTTTTTCAATTTTCTGTCCGTGCTCATCTGCCCCTGTTAAGAAGAAAACATCTTTTCCTTCAAGCCTTTTAAAACGGGCAATAACATCAGCAAGAATTGCTTCATAAAAAAATCCAAGATGAAGCTTGCTGTTCATATAAGGAATTGCTGTAGTTAAATAAAACTTATCTTTTTCTTCCGGCATTTTTTACCCTTGGTTTTTAAAATTTATTATTTCATAAAGTAAATTGTCTTAAAATAAATTGTTTTAACAAATTTAGCATCTGCTGCAAATTTTAATATATGAATGATGCTTGAATAATGATACAAGTTTTAAACCTTTAAGAATGAACTATAACACAAAAAATTAATTTATTTTAAAATTTTTAAGGTTAATGGAAATATTATATAAATCCTGCCTGCTGATTTCATATTTTGCCATAATATTTTTAAATGCTTCCTTTTTAGTCATGCCTTTTTTAAAAAGGCACTTCAGTTCATTTTTAATGATATTGTCAGTAAAATCCTTATTTCTTTTTATCTCATGCCCTGAAACTACTAAAACAATCTCTCCTTTCAGCTTAATGCCTTTGCCTGTCCTCTCTTTTATTAACTGAAAAACTTCGTTTGTACTTCCTCTGATACATTCTTCATAAATTTTAGTAATTTCTCTTGCAAGGCATATTTTCCTTTCCCCGAATACTGATTTTATTTCTTCCAGCAAAGCTTCTATTCGGTTAGGAGATTCATAAAAAATCATTGTATATGGAAGAGTTTTTAACTCTTCAAGCTTCTTTTTTAGTTTTCCAACTGTTTTCGGTAAAAACCCGATAAATAAAAAATTATCAGCAGGAAGTCCTGACAGCACAAGAGCTGATGCTGCTGCATCAGGGCCGGGAATTACTGTTATTTTAATGTTTCTTTCAATGCAAAGCCTCACAAGTTTAAAGCCCGGATCAGATATAAGCGGCATTCCTGACTCCGAAACAATGGCAACATTCATGCCGCTTTCAATCTTTTTTATTATTGCCTCTGATTTTTTTCGGCTTGTATTATCATGATAGCTTTCTATTTCCTCTTTTTTAACATCATATCTTGCAAGCAGTTTTTTTGCAGTGCGGGTATCTTCTGAAATAATTAAATCCACACTTTTTAGTGTTTCTATCAGCCTGAAACTGGCATCTTCCAAATTGCCTATTGGAGTTCCGCAGATAAATAATGTTCCTTTTTCCTGCTGCATTTTATTTAAATACCATATTGGTTGTGTTAACTTTTAATGTTCTGTTAATTTATCAGTTAAAATATAACATCAGCAAAAACTGCTGCAGATAATTCAGGAAGTTTAACTTACAGGCATGCTGATGATCCTGATTTTGATAAAATAAAAACCTGGCTGATTAAATTAATTATACTTTAATTTAATGCCAGGCATATAATTTATTTTGATTTATTAAAAAATTAAAGAGATAAAATATAAAAAAAGCTATTTAATTAACGTAAATTTAGCTCTTAGTGTTGCACAAACCGGACATTTATCAGGAGCAGCGCCAACAAATGTATTTCCGCAAACAGGGCAAACCCGGATGTCTTCCTCTTTTAAATTTGAAAGATTGGCAAGAGCATTTTTAAACAGTGCCGCATGTATTTCTTCCACTTTATTTGCATTCCAGAAGCTCATCCTTGCATCCTTCTCTCCCTCAGCTTCTGCCTGCTTTATCATTTCAGGATACATTTTAGTAAATTCATAAGTTTCTCCATTTATTGCTGCATCTATATTGTCCTTTGTTGATTTAATACCGCCCATAACAGCCAGATGCTTTAGAGCATGAACTGTTTCTGCCTCTGCCGCAGCTCTGAAAAGTTTTGCAGCTTGCCTGTAGCCTTCCTCATCCGCTTTTTTTGCAAATGCAAGATATTTTCTGTTTGCCTGTGATTCACCTGCAAATGCAGCCTTAAGATTCTCCAATGTTTTTTCCTTCATTTTCCCCCCTACACCGTATTTAATAATAATTAAAATGAACTTTTTATATTTGGTTTATCCTTCATCGTGAAGGATTTTGTAATCCCCGGTCAGAAATATCAGCACTCTTTCTGCAATATTAACAGACTGATCACCAATTCTTTCAAGATATCTTGCTGCAAGTGAAATATTGGAAAGATAAAGCGCAAATTCTTCATGACTTAATGAATTGCTTCCCACAACCGAAGCAAAAAGTTTTTTAAATAATATTTTCTGAATATTGTCAAGTTCATTATCAAGATCATCCAGCTTTCCGGCAAGCTTTGCATCATTGTTTTTAAATGCTTTTAAGGCTTTGGATAATATCAGTTTTGCAAGATCGGCCATCTCTTTTAACAGATCCAGAATTTCAGGAGTCATAAACATTGCCTTATGTTTTTCCAGCCTTCTTGTTATTTTTGCAAGATTGACAGCCAGATCTCCGACTCTTTCCATATAAATCGCTATTATATTTATTGAATTTACAAGCCGCAAATCCTTTGCAAAAGGCTGATATTCTGCCTGGATAATAAGGCATCCCTCTTCAATATGCATCTCCAGTTCATCAATCCTGGTGTCTCCTTCTACAACTTTTGTTGCAATTTCCCTGTCGCCTTCAAGCAGGGATTTTGTAGCATTTTCCACAGCTTCAGTTATTAATTTACCCATAAGATTTACATCATCAACAATTTCCTGAAGTTTTTCATGAAATTTTTTAATCATAATTTGGGTCTTTACCTCATATATCTCATATATAATAAAATTAATTTTATTATATATGTTTATTTGCCAATTTAAAATTTTTCAAATAGCTTTTATTAAAAATTTTTTTATGATAATTCTCTTTTCTTCAGTCTTTGTCTGACTCTTATTACAC
>JAMDDL010000206.1 GCA_023488645.1 Actinomycetota bacterium
ATATGAATATTTTTAACAGTCAAAACTTAATTCCGATTTTAAAGGGAAGTCATGTTTCTGAAATAGACAGAAAGTGCATAAATTCAGGGATTGACTCAAAATGGCTTATGAATAATGCCGGTACAAAAGTTTCAGATTTTATAGACTCTCTTCTTAAGATTTCAGACAATGATACTGGTGCATTCTGGATTGATGATATAGAAATTAAAAAATATTCTATAAACAAACAGGATAAAAGTAAAATCAAAGGGTCTGTAATTTGCGGTTCTGGCAATAATGGCGGAGATGGGATTGTTTGTGCAATTAATCTTGCAAAAAAGGGATATTTTATTAACTTATTTTGCATTGCCCCAATTGAGAAATTTTCAAAAGACACTGATTTTTATTTTAGTGAACTTAATAAATTAAAAAATGAAGAAAAATGGCAAAATTTAAGTGTTTATTTTGTTTTTGGGGACAATGAAGATGAAGTAAATAACTTAAAAATAAATTTAAAAAGCAGCAGCTTTATTGTAGATGCAGTTTTTGGGACAGGTCTGCACAACGAAGAAGTCAGAGGTTTTGCAAGAGAGGCAATTAAAATAATAAATTATTCAAGGAAAGCCGATAATAAACTGGCAGTTTTTTCCATAGATATCCCTTCGGGAATAGATTCCGATAACGGCAGGGTTTTAGGTGATGCCGTCATGGCAGATTACACTATTACCTTCGGGGCAAAAAAATTAGGAATTGCTGTTTATCCCGGTGTTTCTTATGCCGGAAAAGTTGAGTTAGCTGATATTGGGATACCTCAAAATTATTACGGTGAGTATGAAAAGATATTTGAGGCAACTTTTAAATGGGTTGCAGATAAAATTCCGCAAAGAACTGCCATATCTTATAAACATAGTGTTGGAAAATTACTGGTAATTGCAGGATCATTAGGGTTTACAGGTGCTGCCACTATGACATGCGAAGCTGCAATGAGGGCAGGAGCAGGAATAGTTACTCTTGTGTGTCCATGGGAGCTTAATCCAATTTTTGAAACAAAGCTAACTGAAGTAATGACTTTTCCGGTTGAACAAACTGAAGAATGCTCAATTCATTTTAACTGCTTTGATGAAATTTTTGAGGAAAGCCAAAAATACGATGCTCTTGCAATTGGCCCTGGAATTTCAAGAAATCCAAGTACGGTAAGGCTGGTCAGGGAGATATTGAAAAAAATCAGGAAGCCCACAGTTCTTGATGCAGATGGACTTAAAGCTCTTTGCAATCCGATGGATGCCCGGGATGAAGATTTATTTAAATTAAACCATGTAGTAATTACTCCTCATCCGGGAGAACTTGCATCAATTTTATCCAGAGAAAAAATTGAATTTGAAGACAGGATGGATTCAAACAGGGATGTTTCAAAAAAATTTCAGGTTGTTTCATTATTAAAGGGTCCGGGAACTATCATAACCAACACAGAAGACATTAATTTTATAAATCCAACCGGAGATTTTGCTCTTGCTACTGCAGGGACAGGAGATATCCTGACAGGGATAATAGGGTCTTTCTTATGTCAGGGAATGGATTTGACGGGTGCAGCAGCTTGCGGAGCTTATATTCACGGGATGGCTTCAGATATCATCAGTAAAAAAACAGGCAAGACATCCATGATTGCAACAGATTTGCTTGAAGGTATCAAACATGTTTTTCTGGAAATAGAAAAGTTAAAGTATTAAAATAATTAAATTTAAATTAAAGGAGTCATAAATGGCAGATCTTTTTGCAAAAGACATAATGACAAAAGAAGTAGTTACTATAAACCAGGAAGCATCTATTGAACAGCTCTCACAGCTTCTTCTGGATAATAAGATTAGCGGAGTACCCGTTGTGGATAATAACGGGAAGATGGTGGGGATAGCCACTGAAGGTGATGTAATTGTCAAAGACACGGATTTACATTTTCCAAGGTATTTCAAGCTCCTTGACGGTATAATTTACCTTGAAAGTCTTACAAAATTTAAGAACAGTTTAAAAAAGCATCTAGCAATTAAAGTTTCTGAAATAATGACAGCAAATGTTATTTCATGCGGTCCTGAATCTCCTGTTTATGATGTTGCAAATCTCATGGTTGAAAATAAGGTAAACAGAATTCCTGTTGTATCTCAGGATGGGAAACCCATAGGCATAATTACGAGGGCTGATATCGTAAAATCAATGGTTCAAAGCAAATAATATTTACGGAAATTTGTGAATTTTAAAGATAAAAAACAAGTTTAAAAAACGGTAAAAAAATTAAACTAAAGGCAAAAACAGAAAGATAACAAATGCATAACTCCAGTAAGATATATTCACCGGATAACAGATTTGCCTGGGTAGAAATAAATTTAAAAAATCTTGCCCGGAATTTTAAATTAGTTGAAAAGTATATAAAAATTGTTAATAATCCACAGAAACAGGATTTAAAACCAAAAATAATGGCTATTGTAAAGGCCAATGCTTATGGTCATGGACTGGTTGAAATATCAAAAAAAGCAATAGAGGCTGGAGCATCCTGGCTTGGAGTTGCACTTGTTCAGGAAGGCATGAGATTAAGAAATGCAGGGATAAAAAATCCTATACTGTGTCTTGGATCCCATGCACCGGAAAAGATAAGGGATGCTGTTGAAAATGATATTACTCTTTCTGTGACCTCACTTGAAAATGCAAAAATAATTTCAGACTTGTGCCTTAAAACAAATATTGAAGCCAGAGTGCACATAAAAATAGATACCGGGATGAACAGGATAGGCATAAATTATAAAGAAGCTATCCAGGATATAATGCTTATATCAAAAATGTCAAATATCAGAATTGAAGGTGTCTTTACTCATTTTGCATGTGCATCTGAAAAAGATGATTCATATACTTTAATGCAATGGGATAAATTTAATAAAATAATGACACAGTTAAAACTTACCTGTCCTGAAATCAAAACATATCATTGTGCAAACAGTGCCGCATTTGTGAGATATCCTCATATGCATCTGGATATAGTAAGGCTTGGAATTATAATTTACGGTATTAATCCTTTTGGCAGCAATTATAATGAATTCTGCAGCAGTGCAGCATGCAGTTTTGTTGAAAACCTGCAGCCTGTACTCAGTCTTAAAGCCAGGATATCTTTTGTTAAAAAAGTTCCTGAAGGAGAATTTATTTCTTATCGGGCAGCTTTTAAAACTAAAAGAAACAGTATTATAGCAACAATTCCAGTCGGATATGCAGACGGATATTCATGGAATTTTTCCAATAAATCATATGTAATTTATAATGAATGCTTTGCCCCTATTGCCGGCAATGTTACAATGGATCAGTCAATGATAGATATTACGGATTGCACGGGTGCTGAAGATGCAAAGGCCGGAGATGAGGTTATCCTTATTGGCTCAGGCAGTGATAAAACTTTGAAAGCAAACGAACTTGCAGATTTGATAGGCACAATCAGCTATGAAATTGTGTGCATGATTGGTGACAGGATTCCAAGAATATATATCTGATTTTTTATAATCCCTGTAATTTTAAGAGGTGATTTAATGAAAGTAGTTGCTTTTAATGGAAGTCCAAGAAAAGATGGCAATACTTTTATGGCACTCAATATAATTCTGGATGAACTTAAAAGTGAAGGAATCCAGACAGAATTATTTCAGTTGGGAAGCCATCAAATAAGAGGTTGTAATGCCTGCTTTTTATGCAAAAAAACAGGAGATGGTTTTTGTGTAATTGACAGCGATATTGTAAATAAATCCCTGAGCGCTATTTATGAATCAGATGGACTGATAATAGGGTCTCCGACTTATTTTGGTTCAGTAACGCCACAGGTAAAAGCCTTTATTGATAGAGCAGGATATTGTGCACGGGCAGGAGGAAACAAGTTAAAAAGAAAAGTTGCTGCGTCAGTTGCGATTGCAAGAAGAGCAGGATCTGTAAATGTCTGCCATGAAATAAATAATCTTTTTCTTTTAAACCAGTGCATAATACCAGCTTCAAAATACTGGAATATCGGAGTTGCAAGAGAAAAAGGTGAAATTTTAAATGACAGCGAGGGTATTGATATTTTTAAAACCCTGGGTTCAAATATGGCATGGCTTCTCAAGAAATTAAATGCTTAATATGAAAATAGTTTATAAATAGTATTATTATAACAATCAAAATTTATTGGGAGATAAAATGATAAACAAAAAAGTATTCAGCATGGTTTTATTGATCTGTATCATTTTACCGCTTTTATTTCTGACTTTTTCAACAGGATGTGCAAAAAGGGGAACTATAGAACCTGATTATTCTGCTGTAATTGGAGAAAAAGTACTTACTGCAATGAATAAGGATGATTATGACGCAGTTTCAGGATATTTTGGCAAGGATTTCAAAGATAGTCTTAAAAAAATAGCTGATCCCAAAACTCAAAAAGCTTATGCAACGGAAAAAGATGCATTTATTAATACAATATGCAAACCGTTAAGGGACAAAGTAGGTGAATATCAGCAGGGTACATTAAAATTTGACAGGACTTTAACTGAAAAAGGTTTTACAAGTGTTTTTTATAAGGCACAATATTCAAAAGAAAAAGATGGGGATGTAACAATTCAATTTGTATTTAAGGATGAAAATGGAAAAATGATTTCAGGACTATGGTTTAGTTCAAAAATTTTAAAACAATAAAATAAATATGAAATCATTTTTTTTTAAAATAAATTGAGCTTTGATGTTTATCTATAATATAATGGTTTTAAGCAGGCATTCACGGTAAAGTAGATCTTGCTGTCGGTTGTATTTATATGAAAAAATAATTATCGGGGAGACTTAAATGTTAATAGCACAAAATGAACAGGCAGCAGTAGCTGCAGCATTGGGTTTTGGCTGGTTTATGGTATGTTTCTGGGTTGTTTTTGCGCTCGTTGCTCTTGCGCTTTTTGTTTTCTGGATTATTGCAATCATTGACTGCGCTCAAAGAAAAAATGAAGAATTTCCGAATGCTACTGAAAATTCAAAAACAACCTGGCTGGTGATTTTGCTTGTAAGTTGGGTGGTAGGATTAAGCGGAGTAGCGGGTCTTGTTTATTATTTTATGGTAATGAGGAAGGCACCAAGAGGAAAAGGTACAATTGAAGTTCCTCCACAACAGCCCCAACCTCCTCAACCGCCGCAAAGTTAAAGTCTTTTTATTTTAGGATCTTTTGTACAAATTGCCTATTTTAATAGCACAAAATGAACAGGCAGCAGTAGCTGCAGCATTGGGTTTTGGCTGGTTTATGGTATGTTTCTGGGTTGTTTTTGCGCTCGTTGCTCTTGCGCTTTTTGTTTTCCGGATTATTGCAATCATTGACTGCGACCAAAGAAAAAGTGATGCTAATCTTCGCCAATATCTTCAAGATCTTTGGTATTTTTTGACATGCAGGACTTAAAGTCAAAATTTTCAAAAAAATCACCAACATTTGAAGAAATTATATTTTTATCTTTCAGTAATTTTGCAACATTTTTAAAGCCGACTTTATTTATAATATATCCTAATATTCCTCCAACAACTGCTCCGCCTGCAATATATGCAACTATTTTAGGATCTATTTTTTTATATTTTTCTTTGTTTTCAATCATTTAAAAACCTCCTAAAATTTCATAAAATTTATTAAGAATAAAT
>JAMDDL010000126.1 GCA_023488645.1 Actinomycetota bacterium
GCGAAAGCGGAGACATACTGGTTGAAGATGTTTGTCTGCCGCAGGTAAATCCTGGTGATTATATAGGTCTTGCAACTGCAGGTGCTTATTGTTATTCAATGTCAAGCAATTATAATGGTCAGCCAAGGCCTGCTGTTATTGCAGTGGACGGGGGCAATGATTATATCTGGATTAAACGGGAAAGTTATAAAGATTTAATAAAAGGTCACGGGAAATTATATGAATAAAAATTTAAAAGAAAGATCAGATAGAGATTATATAAATATTGGAATAATTGGGCTTGGCTATATAGGCAGCGGTGTTTTCAAACTTATTGAAAGCCAGAAAGAATACATAGCAAAAAAGACAGGAAGATGCATCAATATAAAAAGAGTAGTTGACAAAGAGATAGATAAAAGAGCGCAAAATTTTAAGCTTCCATTTAAAGATCAGATTATTTTTTCAGACAACCCTGATGATATAATCAATGATCCGCAAATAGATGTTGTTGTTGAACTGGTTGGAGGAATTGAGCCGGCTTGTACATATTTAATGAATTCCTTAAAAAAAGGCAAATATGTTGTTACAGCCAATAAGGACCTGATTGCAAACAAGGGTGAAAACCTTTTTGCTGCTGCATCTGAAAATAATGTTGATATCCTGTTTGAGGCAAGTGTTGGCGGAGGAATCCCTATTATAGGTCCTATGAAATCCTCACTTGCCGCAAATAACATAAGCAAAATTGTGGGGATTGTAAATGGAACTACGAATTATATACTTACCAGAATGCAGAAGGAGAACCTGAGTTTTGAAAAGGCATTAAGCATTGCCCAGGAATTAGGATATGCTGAAAAAGTAAATCCGGCTGCCGATATTGAAGGAAATGATGCTGCATGCAAACTGGCAATACTGTCTTCAATTGCTTTTAATTCAAGAGTTGTATTTGATGAGGTTTACAGGGAAGGCATTAAAAAAATTACTCTTGAAGATATCAGATATGCAAATGATCTTGGATATGTGATAAAACTTTTAGCGATAGGAAGCGAAGAAGATGATAATTCAATTTGTGTAAGAGTTCACCCTGCATTAATTCCGAGGGACCATATTCTTGCTTCAATAAATTTTGCAAATAATGCGGTGTATCTGTATGGAAATTTTGTTGGCGAGGTAATGAGCTACGGACAGGGCGCCGGCGACAGGCCTACTGCAAGTTCAGTAGTCGGGGATATAATTCAGATTGCAAGAAATTTTAATAGGGAAAATAAAAAACCTGTTTTTGGATGCACATGTTTTACCAACAAACCCGTTAAACCTGTTGATGAAATGGAAAATAAGTTTTATTCACTTATGGAAGTAAAGGACAGGCCCGGAGTTCTGGCAAAAATAGCAGCAGTTTTCGGTAAAAATAATGTTTCAATTGAGTCCATGATTCAAAAGCAGGCAAAAGAAAGTGCCGTAGCAAGACTAGTTTTTATAATCCACCGTGTATTAAACAGAGACATGTTCAAATCCATTGATGAAATTTCAAAACTGGATGTTGTAAATCAGGTACTAAATGTTATAAGAGTTGAAGACCTGCAGTGGAAGGATTAAAAAATGAAATTCAGCTATCCCGGCATTATTGAAAGATATCGTGACTATCTGCCGGTAAGTCATAAAACTCCGGTAGTAAGCTTAAATGAAGGTTCAACCCCTTTGATAAAATCAGAATTTTTATCAGCAAAATATGATTTTAAGCTATATTATAAATTTGAAGGATTAAATCCTACAGGTTCATTTAAAGATAGGGGTATGACACTGGCAATAAGCAAGGCAAAGGAAGCTGGAGCAAAAGCAGTAATGTGTGCCTCAACAGGCAATACATCCGCTTCAGCAGCAGCTTATGCCAGAAGAGGTAATATGAGATGCATTGTTGTAATTCCTGACGGGAAGATAGCTCTTGGTAAGCTTGCGCAGGCAATGATGCATGGCGCAGAAGTTCTTGCAATTGACGGAAACTTTGATGATGCGCTTGATGTTGTAAAATATATTACCTCAAATTATAAAATTGCTCTTGTAAATTCCATAAATCCATTCAGAATTGAAGGGCAGAAAACCGGTGCATTTGAAATCTGCGACTGGCTGGGTAATGCACCCGACTTTTTATTTATTCCTGTTGGAAATGCAGGCAATATAACTTCATACTGGAAGGGATTTAAGGAATATTATGAAAAAAATATTTCAAAGTCGCTTCCTAAAATGATGGGATGGCAGGCAGAAGGGGCAGCTCCTATTGTACTGGGTAGAGTAATTATCAATCCTGAAACAATTGCAACAGCAATCAGAATAGGAAATCCGGCAAGATGGAAGGAAGCCGAAGCTGCTGCAAATGATTCCGGCGGCAGGATTGATATGGTTTCAGATGAAAATATAATACAGGCATATAAACTGCTTGCGTTAAATGAAGGAATATTTTGCGAACCTGCTTCAGCAGCATCAGTAGCAGGGCTTATAAAGGTAGCTGATAAAAATCCTGAAACTTTGAAAGGCAAAAAAATTGTGTGTATATTAACCGGACATGGATTAAAAGATCCCGATACCGCTATTATTAATTCTCCTGAAATAATAAGAGTAAAAAAAGATTACGATCAGATAAAAAAAGTCCTTAATTTATGATACCTGCAAAACTGGTATCAGAATAAGATAATGAATAATAAAAAATTGTTAACCAAAGTCAGAACTTATGCAACTTCTGCAAATCTTGGTCCCGGATTTGATTGTGCAGGAATGGCATTAAATATTTATAATGACTGCAGTATTTTTTTAAATAAAAAGGACAGTTGTGTTGCTCTTAAAGGTCAGAATATTTCGGAAATAGCAAAAGATGAAAATAATTTAATTTGCAGGACCATTAAAAAAGTTCTGGAAAAAAAATATGCGGAAAATTTTGCACAATATGAGAAACCTCTTGAAATTATTTGCGAAATTAATGTACCGGTTGAAAGAGGACTTGGAGGCAGCTCTACTGCAGTAGTTGCAGGGTTGCTGATTGCCAATAAAGTTTATGATTTAAATTTAAGTATCAGGGAATTGTTTAATATCGGACTTGAGATTGAACCTCATCCTGATAACATTGCCGCATGTCTTGCCGGCGGACTTGTAATATCATATAAATCCAAGTCAGGAAATTATGATTTTGAAAAAATCAGCATAAAGGAAAATTTTAAAATTCTTCTGATGATCCCGGATCATAAAGTTAATACAAGCAAGGCAAGAAAATTAATTCCTGATCTGGTTCCAAAAGAAGATGCAATCTTAAATATTGCAAATTTTGCCATTCTTATTAACAGATTAAAGGAAGGCAATCTGAAAGATGCAACTGACTTTATAAGGGACAAGCTTCATCAGCAATACAGGAGGGATATTTATCCTGATTCCTTGAAGCTTGTGGAAGAATTAAATAATATCTACCAGATTCCCGCAGCAATCAGCGGTTCAGGCCCTTCAGCTCTGGCTTTTATACCTGAAAATACATTTGAGACTTTTTATTCTCAATCTCTGGTTAAATTAAAGAAAAAATTTTCCGATTTTGAATTTACATTAACCTCAATCAGCAACAAGGGTAGCTATTGCTATTAAAACAGCAGTTATAAGTCAATGAATTATTAAAAATAAAAAAATAATATGAAAAAACAAAAATGGAAGAGAAAAAAAATAAAAGATTAAGTGCGGGCGCAATTGCAGGAATTGTGATAGGGTCGCTGGCTGTTTTGTTTATTTTCAGCAGTTGCGCTTTTGGCATCGGATTATTTACCGGTTTTGCAGCAAGAGGGGGAAATCTTGCTGTTTCAGATTCAATTTATCAGATTGATTTTAAGGGACAAATAACTGACAGCAGCGGCGGAAGCCTGTTTAGCACCGGAGGAATTACAATTGAGCAGTTTGTTTCCCAGCTTGATGAAGCGGTAAAAAATAAATATGTAAAGGTTATTTTAATCAGGATGGACAGCCCGGGGGGAGTGGCTGCAGTTTCACAGGAAATGTATGAGGAATTAAAGAAGGTTGAAAAACCTGTGATGGTATCTGTCAGCAACATTTGTGCTTCCGGAGCGTTTTACGTTGCATGTGCTGCAGATAAGATTATGGCAAATAAAACTTCGGAAATCGGAAGCATAGGAGTGATAATGCAGGTACCAAATCTTGAGGGCTTGTATGACAAAATTGGAATAAAATATACAACAATCAAGCAGGGCAAATATAAAGATGCGGGGAGCACCGACAGAGAACTGACTGATGAAGAAAAAGCGCTTCTTGAAGAACAGACAAGAAAAATTTATGAAATATTTATCGCCGATGTGGCAGCAGGCAGAAAAATGGATGTTGCAAAGGTTAGGGAAATTGCAACAGGCTGGGTTTATCTTGGAGAGGAAGCTAAAAAACTTGGACTAATTGATGAAATAGGCACTTACAGCGATGCTGTCAAGGAAGCAGCAAGAATGGGAAAAATAGAAGGCGAGCCAATAATAATTAAGGGGAGCACGCAAAACTTTTTTGATATTTTATCAGGATATACCGGGGCATTTTCCAGCTTGAAAGAAATTCTTGCCTTAAAGGACTTGTTAAATAATGGTGGCATTCAAAACGGTTCTGTTATTAGATGAGCTGTTAAAAGAACTATTTTTTGTAAATTTTTTCGTAAAATCATATTTTGGGGAGTAAATTTGGATTATCTTCTTGGAGTCGACGGCGGCAGCACAAAAACTGCAATAGCAGTTGCTGCTCTGGATGGAAAGATAATTCTTGAAAAATCAATAGGTTCAACTAATTTTAAAAGCATTGGATTTGAAAAAGCTAAAAAAAATTTTATTTTGGGGATGAATTCAGTAATCAGGGAATTAAAGAAACAGGGAAGTGATCCTTATTTTAAAAGTGCATATTTTGGGCTGGCAGGACTTGATGCTTCTTATGATAAAACTATTTTTGAAAATATAATTTTAAATAAAGATACGAAATCCCACCTTAATCTTCAAAAAACATTTTTATGCAATGATACGGTCATAGGTCTTGCAGCAGGTTCCATGAATAAGAACAGAATTATTGTTATATGCGGAACAGGAGCAAACTGTTATGGTATAAATGAAGAAGGAAAAGAAGCAAAAGCAAATGGCTGGGATTATATTTTAAGTGATGAAGGCAGCGGCATATCCATGGGTTTTAAGGTACTAAAGGCAATAATGAGAGCTTATGACGGTAGAGGCGATAAAACACTGCTTACAAAAAATGTATTTGAATTCCTGGATATAAGCAGCATAGAAGAGCTTATCAAATGGACTTATTATAATGATTTTTCCAAAGACAAAATCGCATCCCTGTCTCTTCCTTTATGTAATACTGCTGAAATGGGTGATAAGGTTGCAATTAAAATATTAAGGGAAGAGGCTGAAGAAGTAATAAAAAGTGTTTCAACTGTTGCGGGAAGGCTTGATCTGAAAGACAGAAATTTCGATCTTGTTTTTGTAGGAAACAACTTTAAATGTATAAAATATTTTAAAAAAATAATACTTAAAAATCTTAAAGATACTTTCCCTGGAATAAATTATATTCCGCTTACAAGCAAACCGGTTGAAGGAGCAATCCGCCTTGCCAGGGAAAATCTGTAA
>JAMDDL010000027.1 GCA_023488645.1 Actinomycetota bacterium
TTTTTTTTGAAATTTCATGTCTTGAAGAGACAGTTTATAAAAATACTTCATCCGGTTTAACAAAGAATGAATCATTTGCCGCAATTTCTTTTAAAATATCAAAGGAAAAAATTATACATGCAAAAGATATCATAAATAGTTGCGGAAGTATGATAAACAGGTCCTTTTATGCAAGGGAAATAGGTTTTGAAACTTTTGACGAAGGCATTTCAAATAAACCTGTTGAGGTATTTGCTGTTCCCGGTTCAAGTTTTATAGTTAAAAAGGATGTTATAAACCAGATTGGACTTTTTGATGAAAAATTTTTTACATACTATGAGGATATTGATTTTTCCTGGAGAGCAAGGCTTAAAGGCTGGAAATTCTTTTTTGATCCCGGATCTGTCACAAGGCATTTTCACTGCGGATCAGGACAGGAGTGGTCGTATAATTTTACTTATCATGTTTTAAGAAACAGGCTTTTAATGATATATAAATGCGGCTGGTTTACAATTTTTTTTAAAAACTATTTAAGCTTTTCTGCTGCAGCATTTATCAATTTTGCATATTTGATTATAAATAAAATCAGGGGGAAAAATACTGCAAGAATTGACATTCCAATAAGGATGAGAATATTTTTTGAATTTTTTATCCTGATTGTTTCAAGACTTGCACAACGGATAAAAATAAGAACAGGTGCTGTAATATCTGATAATGAAATTAAAGTATGGCAGCAAAATTTTTAATATAATATTTTTAAATTGTTTTTATTTTTATAAGAGGAAAAATACATGCTTAAAATTGGAATTTATGACAGATATTTAAATACTCTTGGAGGTGGAGAAAGATACAGTTGTAAAATGGCTGAAATTCTTTCAAAAAAAATGCATGCAAGTGTTGATATGGTTACTGATATTTACAGCAGTCTTGATGACGTTTCAAAAAGGCTTAACCTTGACTTAAGCATGGTAAATCTTAAAATTTTTCCGTTTCTTTCTGAAGAATATGCATCAAAAATTACACAAAACTATGACATCTTTATAAATGCAACATATTTAAGCTCACTTCCTGCAAGCGCTGCATATAATATATATTTATGTTATTTTCCAACACCTTTTGATTCTGATTTTAAATTTATTCATAGATTTCTCCTGATGTTTTTCAGACTGCCTGCCGTGTGGCTTTTTAAGACTGCAGGAAAAATGATTGAAAGCTCAAGCTTTCTTGAAGTAAAGGAAGGTTTGTATGATGTAAAAAGATTTATGCTTAAACGTGGCAGTTGGAGTTCCGGGAGGATACTTTTAAAAGTAAAGGATTTTGGTTTTAAAAATATTTATTTCGGTAAAATAAATCTGGGTTTTAAAAATCCTTATTCTTCAAAAATTCAGGATATGAAAGTAACTGTTAAAGTTTTTTCAGCAGGAAAAGAAATTTCAGGCAGTGACAGGGCAAATAATTCAAATATTGAAAGATACGGAAACTTATTTTTCGAAAAAAAGTTTAATCTGCAAAGTCAGGAAAAAATAAATCTTGAAATCCCCTTAAATACACAAAAAGGTAACTTTATTTTAATAACATCAGATACTTTTATTCCATCTCAAATGAGTAATGAGGCTCTGGATTCCAGGGTTCTCGGAGTTGTGCTCTATGACAATAACAGGTCAAATATTTTCAGAAAAATGACACTTAAAATTCTTGGCTTCATACCGCTTTTTTTAATAACTTATCCTTCAAAACTTAAATTTCTCAGTACTTATCAGGAGATTCTTTCAATATCAGAATATTCAAAGTTCTGGGTAAAAAAGCTTTGGGCAAGAGAAAGTACACTGTTATTTCCACCTGTAGATACGGAAAGTTTTTACAGTAAAAAAAAGGAAAAGATAATATTAAGTGTCGGGCGGTTTTTTCCTGAACATCATAATAAGAAACAACTGGAACTGGCAAAAGTGTTTATTGAACTTTTCACCCAGTATCCTGAAATAATGAAAGGTTATGAGCTTGTACTTGCAGGCGGTCTTGAAAACAAAAAAACACATCTTGAATATATTGACAAGATAAGGGAAATATCTGAAGGTTATCCGGTAAAAATAATGTTAAATATTTCATGGAATGATCTTAAGGATATTTTTGCTAAAGCTCAAATTTTCTGGCATGCTGCAGGGATTGGTGAGGATGAAAAAAAACACCCTGAAAAATTTGAACATTTCGGAATTACAACAGTTGAGGCAATGGCCGCAGGATGCATCCCAATTGTAATAAATAAGGGGGGACAGAAGGAAATAATAAAAGAAGGAATAAACGGTTTTAAATTTGAAAATTTCAGTGAGCTTAAAGAAAAAACAATCATGATTATTAAGAATCCTCAAAAGACGGAAGAGGTAAGGATAAATACTGTAAAAGATTCAAAATTATTTTCCAATGAAGTTTTTGAAAAAAATCTTCTTGAAATAATAAATAAGGCTAAAGATGCCATTATATAAAAGTATCTGATGAAAAAAATTAATGAAAAACAATTGTACTTAAAAAAAATATATAAAAAAACAAATACTAAAAACAAATTATAAGAAAACAAATGACTGACATTAGTTTTGTTATAGTAAATTATAACAGTCTTGCATATATCAGAGACTTATTGAAAAGTTTCTTTGATGTTTTTGGCAGCATAAAAATTAAGAATTCTTTAAAACGTGATTTTTCACAACCAGATTTTCCGGAATGGGAAATAATAATTTTTGATAATGGTTCTGTTGATGGAAGCATTCAATTTATTGAGGAAGAAACGTGCAAACATAAAAGCATTATGCTCGTAAAATCAAAAACAAACGCAGGTTTTTGCAGAGGTTCAAATGAAGGAGCAAAAAAAGCAGCGGGCAGATATCTTGTTTTCCTTAATCCTGATACAAAAATAATAGACAGCAGAATTGAAAATCTGATTAACTTTGTTTGCCAAAGGGAAAAAAATAATGAGAGGGTTGGAGTTGTTGGAGTAAAAACAATAAATGCAGATGAAAGCCTTCAATACACCTGCAGATCATTTCCAACAATTGCAAGGCAGTTTTTTGAAAGTTATTTTCTTTTTAAAATATTTAAAAAATCCAAACTTTTTGGTTCTTATTTCATGACATGGTGGGATCATCAGAGCAGTATGGAAGTAGACTGGCTTACAGGGTCATTCATATTTATTAAGAAAGAAGTGTTTCATTTAATTGGTGGATTTGATGAGGATTATTTCATGTATAGTGAAGATACTGATTTGTGTTTAAGATTAAACAGGAAGGGCTATAAAAATTATTATTTTTCTGATTATAAAATAATGCACCTTGACAGTGCAGTAGCTTCAAGGAATATGGCAGCAAGAGAACTTGGAATATGGCGAAGCAGAAGGCTGTATTTTAAAAAAAATTACAGTGAGCTTTCTGCAAGAATTGTAAGCACTCTTTATTTTTTTGGAATTTTAAACAGACTGTTTTTATATCTTATTTTATATATATTCACTTTTAATAAAAGTTTAAAAACAAAAATAAACTTATATGCCCGGACTTTAAAACCTTATTTTTAGAGCTGATCGGAAATACCTGTTATTTATTATTCGGATGACTTTAATTATTATTTAATATTTTAAACATAAATTGCAGCTCTTTTATCTTTACTTTTTTTTTACGTTTTTACCTCTCTTTTTTACATTACAAAAATAATCCCATGACTATAATGTATTTGCATATATTCCAAATAATGTAAAGCATTGAGTTTTTTTGGTATTTTAAGTTTGCCAGGGTTTTATAATAAAGTGCTTCAGAGTCAGGATCGCGGATGTTTGATTTGGTTTTAACGTTAATTATTGTTGTTGGCATAATTATATATTTATTTTATTGCCTGTTTAAAGCTGAAAAGCTTTAATATTTCCATAACTTGCAAAGGTAAAATATGATTTTTGATATTATACAGATTATATTTTTTTTAATACTGCTTATAGGCATTTCTATCCCCTTTGGTTTTTATATGAAGAGGGTTTATAACAATGAAGCTAATTTTGCTTCAAGAATGATTAGACCGGTTGAAAATTCAATATATAAGATTTTAAGGGTAAATCCGATTGAAGAAATGAACTGGAAACAGTATGCCGGTGCTTTAATTATTTTTAACATACTGGGTATTTTTATTTTAACAACCATACTTATGCTGCAGAAATTTTTACCGTTTAACCCGCAGAAATTTGGGGGGATGTCTTTTGCTCTTGCATTAAATACAGCAACCAGTTTTGTGACAAATACAAACTTTCAATCTTACGGCGGAGAATCAACTTTAAGCTACTTTTCACAAATGGCAGGTCTTACGGTTCAAAATTTTGTTTCCGCCGCTACCGGAATGTGTGCAGGTATTGCATTGATCAGGGGCTTAGTCAGGAGACAGACAAAAGAAATCGGAAATTTCTGGTCTGATCTTGTAAAAACTGTATTATATATATTGCTTCCGGCTTCAATAATAATATCAATCGTACTTGTATCTCAGGGAGTTATTCAGAATCTGGATAACTATAAGATAATAAACACTCTTGAAGGCGTGAAGCAGACAATCCCGATGGGACCTGTAGCTTCTCAGGAAGCAATAAAAATATTCGGAACAAATGGCGGAGGATTCTTTAATGCAAACTCTTCTCATCCGTTTGAGAATCCTAATGCGATTACAAATTTGATCGAGATGCTTTCAATGCTTTTAATCCCTGCAGGATTTATATTTACCTTTGAAAGAATGTCAAATAATAAAAAGCAGGGATATATAATTTTTATAACCATGCTGGTCCTTTTTGTCATGATGTTTTCAATTGCATATATAAGTGAAATCAAAGGAAATCCCATACTTGGAAAAATGGGTATAAGTCTTCCAACTTCTTATGAAGGGAAGGAAATAAGGTTTGGATTGGGGAACTCTTTATTATATTCAGTCATAACCACTGCTACATCCAGCGGTGCGGTAAACAACATGCACAGCAGCCTTACTCCTCTGGCAGGGATGATTTTATTACTGCAGATAATGCTGGGCGAGGTTATTTTTGGCGGTGCAGGTGCAGGATTTTATTCAATTATGATATTTGTTATTTTTACAGTTTTTATTGTTGGTTTGATGGTCGGGAGAACACCAGAGTATCTGGGTAAAAAAATTGAATCTTTTGAAGTTAAAATGGCAATACTGGGTATTTTAATACCATCGGTATTGATACTTGTAAACAGCGGTATTGCTTCAATTACCGGTGCAGGTACTTCTTCTATTTTGAATAAAGGACCTCATGGATTGACAGAAATATTATATGCTTTCTCATCCGGTGCAGGAAATAACGGCAGTGCTTTTGCCGGTTTAAACACAAATACAAACTTTTATAACTACCTGATGGCATTTACCATGTTCTGCGGAAGATTCGGAGTTATAATTCCCGTTATTGCAATATCAGGAAGTCTGGCAAATAAAAATATTATTCCTGAAAGTTCAGGTACGTTTAAAACAACAAGCATAATGTTTGTTTTCTTGCTCATAGCCATAATTTTAATAATCGGAGCA
>JAMDDL010000012.1 GCA_023488645.1 Actinomycetota bacterium
ATTTAAACAAAATATCAATCCGGAGTATTTTTTATCTCTTCCATCAGGCTATTGATATCAGGAACTCTTGACTTTAACTTTTCAATTTCTTTTTGAATATCCTGCATTCGCAAAAATGCCGTTTTTAAATTATTGTTAACACTTTTACTGTTTGTTCCGCAATCTGTTATTTTTGCATTAATACAGGAACCAAGGCTTATTTTTTCAAAAAAATCACTGTCAAAATATTGCGAATGATTCTTAAGTGTTTTTAAATCAAGATCTTTTAAGCTTATATCATTTTCAATGCAAAATCTGATAATTTTTCCTGTTATATTATGTGAATTTCTGAAAGTTTCACCTTTTTTTGCAAGATAGTCCGCAATATCGGTTGCTTCGGTAAATCCCCTTTCCATACTTTTGTTTATTTTATCTTCATTAAGTTTAATGTTTTTTAAAAGTTCCTTAAATATTATTACTGAAGATAATGTTTCATTAAAAGCATTAAAAACTATACCTTTGTCTTCCTGAAAATCTCGATTATAAGTAGTTGGCAATCCTTTTTGCATAACTTCAAATTGAACTAAATTACCTGCAACAATTGAACTTTTACCGCGGATTAACTCAAGGATATCAGGATTTTTCTTTTGAGGCATAATACTGCTTCCTGTGCAAAACTCATCAGCTATTTCAATATATGAAAATTCATTTGAATTATAAATAATTAAATCCTCGCAAAATCTGCTCAAGTGCAGCATCACACAGGAGAGATTGTATATGAAATCCTGAAAATAATCACGGTTTGAAACTTCATCCATACTGTTGCAAGCTGTACCCTTAAATTTAAGCAGTTTGCTTAAATATTTTCTGTCTATTGCATAACCGCTGCCGGTGCATGCTCCGGAGCCTAATGGCATTAAATCACTTTCATTGAAATTATTAAATAATTTATTTATATCCCTTGAAAATTTTTCAAAAAATGAAAGTAAATAATGAGAAAAAAGTACAGGCTGCGCTTTCTGCAGGTGAGTATATGCAGGAAAAATTACAGTAATATTTTTTTGCGCAAATTCAAGAATGCCAGATTGAAGTTCAGCAAGGGATTTTAGAATTTGAATTACAGCATCCTTTAAGTAAAGTTTTTCATCAAGGACAATCTGATCATTTCTGCTCCTGCCTGTATGAATTTTGCCTGCAGCTTCTCCGATCTCATTTTTTAATTCAAATTCTATAAGACTGTGAATGTCTTCATAATTATAATCATTTTCCGGATACCTGCCTGCTTCAATATTATTTTTAATTTTAATAAGTCCATCTATTATCTGTATTAATTCACTTTTTGAAATTATCCCTATTTTTTTTAGACCTGCCGCATAGGCAATCGTACCGATGATATCATAAACATATAATTTCACATCAGTTTTTAAAGAAAAAGTAAATTTATCAGCAAGATTATCTGTATTGCTGCCAACTCTACCTGACCAAATTTTATTCATTTTTCCTGCCTTTTTTAGCAAGTATTTCATACGGGTAACCCCAAATTTTTATAAAACTTTCGGAAAATTTAGGGTCAAACAAATCATTTTTATCATAAGTTGCAAGACTGTAATCATATATTGAATATTCTGATTTTCTTCCTGTTACGCTAAAATTTTTATACTGTATTTTTAATCTTACCGCACCTGTAACATATTCCTGACTTTCTTCAACAAATTTCATCAGACATTTCATTAAAGGTGTAAACCATAATCCGTAATAAACCATTTCTGAAAATTTGTCTTCAATCAGATATTTATAGTGAAGAAGTTCCCTGTCAAGAACAAGACTTTCAAGCTGTCTGTGTGATTCAAGCAGGATTTCGGCTGCAGGAGCTTCATAAATTTCACGGGATTTAATTCCAATCAGCCTGTTCTCCACCATATCTGTCCTTCCAATACCATAACTGCCTGCAATTGAATTTAATTTTAAAATCAAATCAGGGGAGGACATCATTTCACCATTTAAGGAAACAGGTTCTCCTTTTTCAAAACCAATCTCGATATCTTCTTCATCCTTTTCATTTTTTGTGATTTTTGACCATTTGTATATTTCTTCAAGAGGTTCGCTCCACGGATCTTCAAGATTACCGCACTCAATGCTTCTGCCCCATAAGTTTTCATCAATACTGTAAATACTCTTTTTTGTAACATTTATTCTGATATTATTTTTTAAAGCATATTCAATCTCTTCTTCTCTTGAAAGTTTCCAGATTCTCATGGGCGCAATTATTTTTATATCAGGATTTAAGCTTCTGATTCCAACATCAAATCTTACCTGATCGTTTCCTTTTGCAGTACATCCATGAGCTATCATTGAAGCATTTTCCTTCTCTGCAAAATCAACAAGAATCTTTGCAATAAGCGGCCTTGCTATTGCTGTAGCAAGAATGTATTTCTTTTCATATCTTGCATTCGCCTTAAGAGACGGAAAGATATAGTCTTTTATAAATTGATCTTTAGCATCTATTATGAATGCTTTTGAAGCCCCCGTATCCAATGCTCTCATGTAAGCATCCTGCAGATTATCCGGCTGTCCCAGATCAATTAAAACTGCTGTAACATCCACATCATAATTTTCCTTAAGCCATTTTATTGCAACGGTTGTATCCAGTCCGCCCGAGTATGCAAGAATCAATTTTTCTGACATGAAATTCCTTCCTTTTTAAAAAATAATTTTGTTAAACATTTAAAATACCCATGAGTTTTAATGCATTATCAGAATTATCAGTAATTACAATTATATTATCATCCCCGGCAACAGTACCAAGAATTTCATTATAATTCATGCTGTCCAGTGTTGCTGCAACTCCTTGTGCTTCTCCAGGGTAAGTTTTAATCACAATTATGTTTCCTGCACTTCTTAAGGATATTACGCTTTCCTTTAATTTTGAAACAAGTTTTTCAAAACTTACGAACTTTCTTTCCGGAAGAATATTATTGTCAATTACGTAATATTCCTCACCTTCAAGGTTTCTTCTTTTTACAAGCCGCAAATCCTTAAGATCTCTTGAAACTGTTGATTGTGCTACATTAAATCCAAGAACCTGCAGTTCTTTTTGCAGCATTTCCTGCGAAGATATTTTTTTAGAATTTATTATATTGACTATAACTTTTAATCTTTTTGAATTTGCCATAATTTTTTAATTTATTTTCAATTTGAATATAAAAATGTTAAAAGTGCTTTTTGCGCATAAAGCCTGTTTTTAGCCTGCATCCATACTATGGAATTTTTACTGTCCAGAACTTCAGATGTAATTTCAAGCTCCCTGTGGGCTGGAAGACAATGCATTATTTTAGCACCAGTTTTGGCATTAGAAATAAGACTCATGTTTATCTGATATGGTTTCAGGTCATAAATTTTTTGAGTGTTTTCTTCATCCCCCATACTTACCCATACATCGGTATAAATAACATCGGCATCTTTTGCTGCAAGTTCGGGGTTATTTATAACTGTAATTTTATTTCCGCTTTTTTCTGATTCGGATTTAAGATATTCAAGTAATTTTTTATCAGGACTGTATTTTTCAGGGCATCCGGCAGTTATATCAATACCTAATTTTGTAAATCCAATGAGAAGACTGTTTAATACATTGTTTGAATCACCAATATATGCAAATTTCATATTTTCTTTAAATAACAGCTTTTCTTCATACAAAGTAAACATATCAGATAATATCTGGCATGGATGATAACTGTCCGTTAATGCATTGATAACGGGAATATCACAATTATCTGCGATGGTTTCAACAGTTTCCTGCTTGAATGTCCTTATTATCACTCCATCAAGATAGGAATTAAAAATTTTTGCCGTATCCGAATAAGTTTCTCCCCTGCCGATTTGCATTGTTTTTGAATCAAGAACAAGGCAATTTCCGCCAAGCTGATTTATCCCAGCTTCAAAAGAAATCCTTGTTCTTGTCGAAGGCTTATCAAAAAGAAGCGCAAGATTTTTATCTTTTAGTATTTTTGAATATTTGTACCCGTTTTTTTTAACATCTTCGGCAAGCTCAAGAAGATAAATTATCTCTTCTTTTGAATAATCCCTCAATGTTAAAAAATCTTTTTTAGTTTTTTTTACTTTTTGCATTTTTATCAAATCCTTTTAATGTTTTATTTAAAAATACCATTAAGTTTTTTATATCCTTTCTTTCAATAATTAAAGGGGGAAGAAATCTTATGGTAAAATCTGAAACCTTGTTTAAAACAAAAAAGTTCTTAAGGCCAAATTTAACTATTTCATCTGCAACAGGATATTTAAATTCAACAGCAAGCATCAAACCCATTCCCCTGACTTCCTTTATAAGATTTTCATATCTATCTTTGAGATTATTTAATTCCGATAAAAAATAAATGCCCTGTTTATTTGATGCTTCGATAATGTCATGTTTTTTAAAATATTCAAGAACAGCAACACCTGCAGCACATGAAGCAGCATTGCCTCCAAAAGTGGATCCATGAGTTCCAGGGCTAAAAGCTGCACTTATTTTATCATTTGAAATTATTGCACCAATTGGCATTCCTCCTCCAAGACTTTTTGCAACAACCATAATATCAGGAATGATATTATAATTTTCATAAGCAAAAAGTTTTCCTGTCCTGCCAAAACCTGTTTGTATTTCATCAAGGACTAATAATATATCTTTTTCAGTACATAAATCTCTTAATTCCTTCATGAATTTTTTATCGGTTACATTTATTCCGCCTTCACCCTGAACAGGCTCAATTAATATTGCACATGTTTTATCATTAACTTCATTTTTAACAGAATCCATATCATTTAAAGATGCATATCTGAAACCCTGAAGCAATGGTTCAAACGGCGACTGTTTTTTTGTTTGAGCAGTTGCAGATAATGCTCCCAGAGTTCTTCCATGAAAGGAATTGTAAAATGAAATAATTTCATATCTTTTTTTACCGTATTTATCTGTAGAATATTTTCTTGCAAGTTTTATTGCTCCTTCTATTGCTTCGGTACCACTGTTTGCAAAGAAAACTTTTTCCCCAAATCCGGCAGTCAAACTGCATAAAAGTTTTGCAAGTTTAACCTGCGGCTGGCTAAAATAAATATTTGAAGGTTGAATAATTTTTGAAATTTGGTTTTTTAAAGCAGAAATTACTTCTTTATTGGAATGACCTACATTCAAACAGCCATAGCCGGAAGTAAAATCAGTATATTTTTTGCCTTCAACATCCCATAAATACTGCATTGCAGCTTTTTCAAAAACAACCGGCAGTCTTGAATATGTATTCATAAGATATTTTAAACCTTCGCTGTAAATATCAATATTTTTTAATTTATTTTTATCATCTTTTGTAATCACTTTATTAACTTTTTCAGCCATTTTCTTTTCCGTTTAATTTATAAATTCATGTTAATATTTTTACAATCTCCTGTGTTTATTTGAAACTGTAAATTCTTTAATCAGCAACTATCATTGTGCCGATACCTTTATCAGTAAATATTTCTATCAGAATTGAATGCTCTGAATTACCGTTTAATAT
>JAMDDL010000136.1 GCA_023488645.1 Actinomycetota bacterium
AAGCTTCACATGCAGGCGGCTCTCCGGAAAAGGGAATAAATTCAATAAAATCAGCAGCTCTTGCAATAACAAATATAAAATCAGGCAGAATTGATGAAGAAACCACCTGTAATATCGGAGTTATAAACGGCGGCCAAGAAACAAACATAGTACCTGAAATAACGGAAGTTAAAACTGAAGCAAGAAGTTTAAATGTTAATAAATTAAATAATGTTACCGATGAAATTGTTTATCAATTTAAAAAAGCTTCAGATATATCGGGAACGAAACTGGAATATGAAATAATAAGGGAGTATGAAGGATATGAAATCAGCCCGGATGATTCTGCTGTTAAAATTGCAGAAAATGCATTAAAAAAATTAGGAATTACCTGCAAGTTAAAACCGACAGGCGGCGGAAGCGATGCCAACAATTTTAATTCAAGAGGAAAACATGCTGTAAATTTAAGCTGCGGAATTGAAAATTGTCACTCAAATGAGGAATATATAAAAATTGAAGAACTTGGAAAATTAATAAAATTAATAATTGAAATATGCAGATACGATAAAGAGGAAATATGACTGAAAATCTTACAGAGAAAACATTAAAATCAAAAAAAATTTTTGACGGCAGCGTCATAAAACTGTTTTTTGATGAAGTAATTCTGCCGAACCATAAAATAGCAACAAGAGAAAAGGTATGGCATCCCGGTGCGGTAGCTGTAGTTCCTGTAACTTCTGATAATGAAGTAATCCTTATAAAACAATTCAGATATCCTGTCGGGGAAGTACTTATTGAAATTCCTGCAGGAAAATTGGATAAAAACGAAATTCCCATCGAATGCGCAAAAAGAGAGCTTAAGGAGGAAACCGGAGCCTTTGGCGGTAATTTTATTCATTTAACTTCCTTTTATACAACACCAGGTTTTTCAAGCGAATTTCTGCATTTGTATATGGCAATTAACTTTGAAAGAAAGGAAAACAATCTGGATGAAGATGAATTCCTGCAAATCATAAAAATTCCGCTTAAGGACAGTTTTGACTGGGTATTTGAAGGAAAAATAAAGGATGCAAAAAGTATAATAGGTATATTAATGGCAGACAAATACCTTAAAGATAATCACTGCAGCTTAAGTGATAAATTTAAAAAATAATATTTTTCAGCAAAAAAATATTCATGATAAAAAATTCAAAAAGCCATAAAAAATGTGAACTGGACAGGCAAATAAAAAGTTTCTGTGACTTTTTAATATTTGAGAAACATTTTTCAAATAATACTGTTGCTTCTTACAGCAGGGACCTTTTAATTTTTAAAGAATATTTTGATCAAAATAAGGATAAAAATTTTTTAACCTTAAATCATGAGGATATTCTTGCATTTCTTGAAAATTTGTATAATTTCTATATTGAATCATCTGTTTCAAGGCTTTTATCCTGCTTGAGAAGTTTTTATAAATTTCTTTTAAGAGAAGACATTGTAAAAAAAAATCCTTTTGCTGAAATAAAAAATCCTTTAAAGCCAAAAAATATGATTGAAATTTTAGACGTTGATGAAACTAAAAATTTTCTGGACAGACTGCCTCATGCAACAAAACTTGAAACAAGAAACAAAGCAATGTTTGAACTTATTTATTCTTCGGGAATGAGAGTAAGTGAAATTATTAATTTAAAATTAAATGACATAGATTATGAAGAAAATTTAATAAGATGCATAGGGAAGGGAAACAAGGAAAGAATAATTCCTGCAGGTGAAACCGCAATTCATTACCTTAAAGTATATATTAAATCAGCAAGGCTTGAGTTGCAGGGCAAAAAAAGTGCAAAGTCATCAGAATTTGTTTTTTTAAATAAAAACGGAACAAAAATAACAAGGCAGGGTTTCTGGAAAATAATGAAAAAATATGCAAAGCAGCTTAATTTAAATAAAAATATATATCCTCACTTATTCAGACACAGCTATGCAACGCATATGCTTGAAAGAGGCGCCGATTTAAGGATTGTACAGGAGCTTCTTGGACACAGCAGTATCTCATCAACTGAAATTTATACCAATATTAACAGGAAATTCATAAAGGATTCTTTTTTCAGGCATCATCCAAGAAAATAAAAAAAACTGGAAGCATTTCCAATTTCATGATAGGGATAAAAATAAAGTTGCAAGAATCAGCGGCTTAGGTATTTCGAAAACACGCAAGCTTTGCCCCAGCGAGTCAAAGCTTGCTCGGATTTAAGGCTTCGCTCTCTTCTCTAAAGAGAGGAACCTTGCCCGCTCAGCCTTCATACGGTTTTCTCAACACCTAAGCCTTATCCAATAATTCGTTTTTGATCGCGAAAAAGGAAATGCTAACTAAAAGGTATAAAAATTTGTATAATTTTCAAAATTAAGGTATTGTTTTAATCTTAAAAATCAGTTTAATATAATAAAACTAAAAAATTTAATTATAATTTTTGTAAAAATATGACGGGAAATTTATTTTCAGATTTCGGAAATTTCATACTTCAGTTGTTTATAGTGCTTCCGGGAATATACCTTGCTGTGGTGCTTCATGAAGTAATGCATGGTTATATAGCATTGAAAAATGGAGACTATACTGCTAAAAATCTTGGAAGATTAAATTTAAATCCTTTAAGGCATATAGATATTTTTGGAAGCATAGTCATGCCGGTGCTCCTGCTGCTTTTTAGGTCTAATATAATTTTTGCTTATGCAAAACCTGTTCCAATAAATCCGTCATATTTTAGAAATTTCAGAAAGGGTTTAAGGAATACTTCTCTTGCAGGTCCGGGCACAAATCTTGTTCTGTCTTTTATTTTAGGTTCTTTGTATGGTTTACTTCTGATGATTTCTTCCTTAATATTAAAAAAGCCGGCATCTGAATTATTAAGTGACGGACTGGGATATGCGCTGGCAGGTACTTCTCAAATCACATTTTTTGGAATAATGAGTGCGGTTTTTATATATGCAATAAGAATTAACATATTCCTTGCAATATTTAATTTCATCCCCATACCGCCTCTGGATGGCTCAAAAATAGTTGCATCTTTTTTACCGGAAAATGCAATGTTTAAATATTTAAGTATTGGCAGAATAGGATTTTTTATTATTTTTGCACTTATATTCCTTGGAGGCAGAATATTCTGGTCTTTCATTGACCCTGCAATTAATTTTTTGTTTTTAAATTTGGGATTCTGGTGGAGGTTTTTAATTTAGTTTGAGTCTTTTTATTTTTTTATCTTAAGGAAGAGTTTAAAAATGGCAGATAAACAAATTATGCTTACAGGTTTCAGACCAACAGGAAGACTGCATCTGGGACATCTTCACGGAAACATTATGAATATGCTGAAATATCAAAAGGAATATAAAAATTATTTTTTCCTTGTTGACTGGCATGCTCTTTCAACAGAGTATCAGAATCCTGAAAATATTAAGAACAATTTAATAGAATGTATCACAGACCTGATTGCACTTGGAATTGATCCTGAAATCACTCATCTTTACAGACAATCAGATATAATACAGATTCCTGAACTTACATTATATTTTTCAATGATAACCCCGCTTTCATGGCTTCAAAGATGTCCTACTTATAAAGAGCAGGTAAAGGAATTAAAGGCAAAGGATCTGTCTACGCTGGGTTTTTTAAGTTATCCGGTCCTGATGGCTGCCGATATCTTAATAATTAATGCAGATATTGTGCCTGTGGGTGAAGATCAGCTGCCTCATCTGGAATTAACAAGGGAAATAGCAAGAAGGTTCAATAGTCTTTATGGGCAGTATTTTAAAGAACCAAAAGAACTTCTGTCAAAATCAACCCGTGTTATTGGCACTGACGGCAGGAAAATGTCAAAAAGTTATGGAAATGCCATATTCCTGGCTGATGATTACAAAACAATAAAAGAAAAAATACGGCAGATGATTACAGATCCTAAAAGAATACATCCAACAGACCCTGGCCATCCGCAGGTTTGCAATGTTTTTTCATTTTACAAACTTTATCAGGATAATAAAATTAAAGAAATTGAAAACAGGTGCAAAAGAGGAAAAATCGGTTGTATAAAATGCAAGGATGAAATAGCTCAAATTATTTACGATTCCCTTAAAGATTTTCAGGAAAGAAGGAGACAGCTTGCAAAAGATTCAGGTTATATATATAAAATCCTTGAAAAAGGTAAAAATCATGTATGCGAAGTTTCCTCAAGAACAATAAAGGAAGTAAGGGAAAAGATAGGAATTGATTAGTGTTTATCAGATTGGACAAAATTCAAAATACAATATTGAAATAAATGATTTTTCAGGTCCGGTAAGTGTCCTGATCGATCTGGTACAAAAGAAAAAAATAAGCATTTATGAAGTCAGCATAAGTTCAATAATAAAAGATTTTTTTAAATATATTAAAAAAAACAGGCAAGTTGTCCTTGAAGAAATATCAGGCTTTATTTATTTTGCTGCAGTGCTGCTTGAGCTTAAGGCAAAGGCACTCATACCTTCCAGAAATACAGAAACTGAAGTTGAAGAAAATACTGATCTGGAAGTATTAAGAAAAAGGGAGCAGGAGTATAAAATTTTCAGGGAGATATCAAACTGTTTTTCCGCATTCATTGAAAGGGAAAGTGAATATTTTGTAAGAGAAGCACCTCTTGAAGAGCAGTTCTTAAGTTTCATGCCTGAAATATTTAAACAAATAAAAATCACTGATTTACATAATATTGCTTCAAAACTTCTAATTTCAAAAGAAGAAAAGATAAGCATCGCATCTTTTTACAGAGAAAAAATAACAAAAACAATTTTTCAGGAAATAAACAGAATAAAAGAAGTACTTGGCAAACATGATAATGTGACATTCAGGGAACTTACAAATACTTATACGTGCCTGATTGATATTTTCATTTGTTTTCTGTCAATACTTGAATTATATAAAAATGAATTTATTGATATTGAGCAGTTTGAGCTTTTCGGGGAAATACTTATTAAAAAGGCAGCAGTTTAAATAAAATGCCGGAAGAAAACAATAAAAATTTACAGCAAAGCATGAATTCTGCTTTTGACTTATATGATAATCTTTTAAATGAAAAACCTCCGGTTAAAACCTGCGTGGAGGCAATTTTATTTATTTCTGAATCTCCTGTAGGTACACATGAAATAGCAAAAGTACTTAATTGTGATGAAAATATCATACTTTCAGCTATCAAACAGCTTGAAAAGGAATATATTGAAGAAAACAGAGGATTTATAGTAAGAAAAATTGGAGAAGGCTACAGGTTATTTTCAAATCCGAAGCTGCATGAAATTTTAAAAGAATTTGCAAATACAAATATTAAAGCACATATAACACAAGCCACACTTGAAACTCTTGCCATAATTGCATATAAACAGCCTGTTACAAGGTCTCAAATAGCTGAAATCAGGGGTGTTAAAACTGATAGTGTTGTTGTAAGTCTTGCAGCCAAGGGGCTTATAAAAGAAGCAGGAAGATTAAAAGAGCCCGGCAATCCAATTATCTACAGGACGACACCTAAATTTCTTGAAATACTGG
>JAMDDL010000158.1 GCA_023488645.1 Actinomycetota bacterium
CCTGAATATGAAACCATGTTGTATCATATCCAAAGGAAGAAGGGTTCATGGTCTTAAGGAAAATGATAAAAGGAATAATAAAACTTAAGACATATATGATAAATTTATAAAGTTTGAATAATTTTGCACTGGAGTTATTTTCAGTTAAAACCCGGGAATTGTTTATATTTAAGTTGTTCGTCATTTAAAATAAAGAAGTCCCTTAATTTAATATTTTTAAAATCTTACCATAAAAGATATGAATTTATAAGCAACAAATTCAGACTATTACAAGATTGGCGTACGGAAAATAAAATATATCAAATTAAATATTCTTCGTTTCAGACAAAGAAAAGTAGTTTACAATAATATTATTTAACAGCTTCCCAAAAAGAACATCAGCAGATACTAAAATTGCTATTGCTTTTTCTTTACAGATATCTTAACAACTGCCAGTATATAAAATACAATACCTGTTGCAACTAATATAAGAATACTCATAAGGAGAGAAATCTCTTTACCGTTAAAATAATAAACAACACCCATAGTTTGTTTGAAACTATTAACAGCCTGCACTGGCGCATTTTTAAAAGCAATAGACATCGGAGCATTCATCATGATCTGTCGGAATAACGCACCTGAGTAACTTATTGGGAAAATTTTTATTACAGTTTGCACAGCAGAAGGAAGAGATCTGATCGGAATATATATACCGGTTAAAAAACCTATAAGCGTCCCTATTATCGTACTTTCAGTAGCAGGTATTCTTGTAATGATATTTATGCACTAAGTATAAAAGCATAGCTTATTTTAATCATTAGTAAGATCATCCTGTAACATAAAAACCGGACTTAAAAAAAGAAATAAAGCTAATGCTCTCCGCATAACTTTTTTTTAGAATATCTGACGCCGGTTCTGTTAAGTATTTTTTAAATTTTAAATCATTTATTATTGGTAAGGTCGCCCACCATATCAAAGTACTGTTGATTTGTAATTGCTGAAAAATCTGAAGGCCCAATATCCTTTACCCGAAATAAATAATTGACAGTACATTGGGGCTTGGTGTTATCAGAATAGTATAAGAAGCCTAAGTCTTTAGGGCTGACATCATAATATGTTTTTAAATTCAGTGAATTGTTTTCAGACATGAATTCTTTTTCGGCAGTTGTATCTATTGGAACCCAGCCCAAACCGGGTAAATTTATTTCATTCCAGGCATGACCGTCTGAAATTTCTCTGGACTCTTCATAAGCAATTGATCTTATCGGAGCTCCGGCAACATATTTTGCAGGAATATCGGCAGCTCTGCAGAGGGCTGCATAAAGAATGGAGTAATCCTGACAGACTCCTTTGTCTAAATTCAATAGCTCCGATGCCTTATTAGTTTTTCTGGATTTTTGTGCGAACTTTTCATAGTCGTACTCCAATTTGTTTTTTACAAAGCTGTATAATTTTTCTGCTATTTTGTAAGGTACAGTCTCGGTGCCAACAACCTGTTTTACTGTTTCAATTATTGCCTCATTATTGCTGTCAATATATTTATCGCTTTTTGTATATTGCTTCAATTCTTTTTTATAAATATCTTCATCATAACTTTCCGGGTTTGTTATATCATCTTTTAAATCAAACTCCGTCATAGTTACATCGTAAAGTGCCTTTACGGATCTGGAACTGCCATCACTTATTTTTCCGAGATAAAATTTGTAAAAAGTATTACTGTTTTTATCTTTTTTCTCCTTATAATCTTTCAATTCGGTAGTTATACTGTTAATTTCCTGAAAAGGCTCTATAACTGTAGGAATATCAACACCGCAAGTTACATCTTTAAGATTTCCGGGTCCGTTATTTTGCAAAATATATTCTACTTCTACAATACAATTATGTTTATTTAAAATTCTCAGATTATCCATATACTCAACTACCCAGATAGTTGCAATTGCCTCATCGCTTGCCAAACCGGCGCTTGCTTTTAATGTTATGGTATAGGCTCCGGGCTCTTTGAAAATATATTTTAATTCTTTTCCTTCAAATTTCTCTCCGTTTCCCAAATCCCAGGTAAAAGTAAGTTTATTTTCCTGGCCGCCGTCATTTGCACCAGCCTCTTCTATTTTAATATCAGGCAATTTTCCTGTTGCTTTGAAATATAGGGGCTTTCCGATTTCGAAATATTTATTTCCCGAATCACTTTGTACGGTAGTTTGTGAAGAACTTTGAGAATCATTTTGCAATAAGCCTTGTGTAGTATCCTGTGAAGAACTTTGTGAAACATTTTGCTGCTCACTTTGAGATATGCTTATATCCATTACGGAACTTGGCTGCCAGACTAATTTTTCATTTCCGTCTTTTAAATATGCCTTGGAGTAAGAGCTTGCATCTTTAAGAATCTTTTCAATACTATCGCTATTTAAAATTTTTGTATCAGATGTGATTTTGGCTAAGGCATCAGAGGTAAAACAGCATGAAGTTAATAAGGTTAATCCGAGCAATAAAGCTAAGGCAGAGAAAACAACAGTTAAAAAGTATCTTTTTTGAGATTTAAAGAATAGAGAGTTCGAAAATACTTTCATATACCACTTCCTTTTAGAGAAGCCTTATAATTATATTAATAAAATTTTAAAACTTTATCGAACAATCTGCAATAGAAGGAATTGATTTCTGCAATTCAGACACTATGTATGCAAAAATATTTATTTCAGATAAAAAATGATCATAGTTTTAAAAATAGGAAATAAAATTAATGCTTTTTCTACCCTGGATTTATTGCCAGTATAGACAAAGTAATCAGTTCTTTGCTGGTTCATAGCCAGATGTTTTAATTTTTTTTATCATAGCTACCATCTCATAAATTTTTTTACCAATTTTACCCAGTCTTGCCAATCGAGTAGGAGGAGGGCTTCGCCCTCCGACCTCTCACACCACCGTACGTACCGTTCGGTATAAGGCGGTTCAATAGAATTAATGCACTAATGAGTATCTTTGCACTACTGATTGAAAACCTAAATTCTTCAGGTAATCATTGGTTAATGTTGCCTGAAGAACTGGACTGTTCACCATTTTGTTTTAGGAATGGCAGGAGTTCTTCTATGCTCATACCATCAACTCCATGACTTCCCTTATTTTGCATAACCCTCTTATATGCAAGATTTAAGTTATGCCTGTCAAGGATTTTCTCAAGCAGTCTATCGGGATACTCACTGACATTGTTTTCTTTGTTTTGGCACATGGAAGAACTACTGGGCACTCCTGCGCTACTTTCAAGTTCCACTCTATCCTTGCACAGGTAGTCTCCATTGCTGTGGAGTTGTCTGCTTTTATCGTATTTCTTCGTATGTTTCAAACTCTTGAAAACCTCCTATTGTTACAGTCCTTCCCTTAATTTTAAGGTACTATGACCTCTGCTGACTTCTGGCAGCTTAAGCCATACATCACTGTATGGGTTTCCGCTTCTAAGTTCATATCCACAGAATACTGCCAGACCTCCCCGGGTAAGAACGCTTACTTTCACTCCATATATCTGCTGCATTTACACAGCCTGTTTCGGATAGTTTAGAGCTTCGTTTTGTATAGCAAACTCACCCAATAGGGCTGTGCCTTATATGCAGTTTCTGTTCGTCAGACCAGAGCTTTGCCTCTAACTTCCTTCAGATTCCACCTCACGATGGACACCCTTGTCTTTGGCTAACGGTTGGCACTATCAACCCCCGTATTGGTCTTTCACCGACCAGTAAGCGCCCATGCCGAGCGCACTATAAGTTGTGGTTATGCCGAGCTCGGCATAACCACAACTCTTTTGGATGACAAGACGGGCTGACAATAAACAAAAATTGAATTAAGAATTCTTATCAGTTAAAATATCTTATAACGATAATTACAATGCAGGTGAACAGGAAATGAAATTTTTAAAAGAAAAAAACAAAATTTTAAGTAAAAAAGAATTATATGCACTTTCTAAATTGAAAAATGAATTGTTAAAAAACTTTCCTGGAGCAGAGTTGATTTTATTTGGGTCAAAAGCCAGAGGTGATTTTACTGACTTTTCTGATTTAGATGTTTTAATACTAGTTGATCAGGAAGTGGACTATGAGCTAAAGGATAAGATTATAGAAATTGCATATGATATTGAGCTGGAAAATGATATTGTATTTGGACTTATAATTGAAAATAAAAAATCCTGGAGATCTTCAAGATACAGAGTGATGCCCCTTTATAAAAATGTTGTAAAAGAAGGTGCTATTATTTGAAAAGTGAACTTGTTGATTTAATAAAATACCGTTTAAAAAAATCAAATGAAACATTAGCGGATGCAAAAATAATGTTTGAAAAAGCATCCCTTACTTCTATAGTAAATAGGATATATTATGCTATGTTTTATGCAGTAAATGGTCTTTTACTATCTAAAAATTTTTCATCATCAAAACATTCAGGGGTAAGAGCCCTCCTTAATAAGGAATTTATAAATAAGGGATTGGTTGATAAAGAATTAGGAAAATTCTATTCAAAGATATTTGAGGAAAGACAAGAGGGTGATTATAAAGATTTTGCAAAGTTTGATAATGAGACTGTTAAAAATTGGTTAAACAGTGCAGAAGATTTTATAAATAAAATTGAAAAATTAACTATAAATATTATTGATAAAAATTTATAAGAATGTTTCTCGCACCCAGTATACATAAGATTTTTGAATATATTTCAAGAGACAATAAGTCAGCAGCAATTAGATGGGTTAAGGAAATAGAACGACAAATTGTTACATTGGAAAATTTTCCCTTGCGCTGCCAGATTATCCCTGAAGCACAGTGATTAGGGAGAAAATACCGCCATCTCATTTATGGTAATTATAGAACTATTTTCAGAGTTGAAGAATCATATGTAATAATATTACGAATTATGCATAGTGCCCGATTGCTTGATCAGCAGATATTAGAGAAATAAGTTTAAACACTTTGCTAATTCAGTTTGGGTTATCTTTTTCTTTTTCATCTGTTACTGTATCATGCCCCCTATTTATTTTTTAAGAAGCATTATATAGCTTTGTTTATCTGGGGTGGTACAATAGCCCTGAAAAAAACTAGCCCTAAATGGTACATAGTGGGTGAAAAATCACAAAACAGGAGATTTCCTCATAGCAGAACCGGGAAAGGCATTAATAGATAGTCTTTACCTGTCAGCAAGAAAGAAAAAACAGTTCAGATATTTTCCTGAACTTTATTTTCCAAAGTCTTTTAGTTTTGAAAAGGCTGGTCAATGGGCAGAGAAGATTCCTTATTTAAGAATAAAAATAAGACCGGCGTCAGGTTTGTAGCTGTATTTTAGTTCCAACCCTCCACTATCTGCTAAATCTTCTTCTGACAGGACAATTAAATATTTATAGAAATTTTTATCTCCTGTTTTTACCTTAGACTCTGCATTTATATTATTAATTTCACTTATTATTTTTTCCTGCGGCTTACTGCTGATATTTATGAACTTTACGTCCCTTGGA
>JAMDDL010000125.1 GCA_023488645.1 Actinomycetota bacterium
TACTGTAAACATTCCTGTTTGCTAAATCGATTTTAAGATCCCCAAGTATAATTACCGGGTCATTATCTTCTATTTTCGAATGTCTTATGGCCGTTCTGATCCTTGCAAGCAATTCGCCAATACTGAATGGTTTTATAATATAATCATCTGCACCGGAATCCAATGCCAGGACTTTATCATTTTCGTTTTCTCTTACGGACAAAATAATTATTGGTGCCGCTGAGAATTCCCTTATCTGTTTTAATATTTCAAGTCCGTCAATATCTGGCAAACTTAAATCAAGTAAAATTAAATCGGGTTTAAAAAACGCAGCTTTTCTTACTCCGGTATTTCCATCTTCAGACTCATCGATCAAAAAATTATGAGCTGTTAATGTGACTCTTAATAGTCTCCTGACTTCCTTTTCATCATCAATGATTAATATTCTCTCTTTTTTAACGTCCATTTTTATCAAAGCTCAAATTTCATATTAATTTCTATCAAGGCTTCAAACATATTATTAATAATATATTATATCTTTTTTAATTTGAATCCGCGCCATTTTCATCCTTTGCCAGTTTAGGCTGTGAATAAACCGGTAATGTAAAAGTAATAATAAGACCTCTTCCTTCATTGGGTTTTGCCGAAATAGTGCCTTTATGAAGCTCAATTATAGACTTGCAAATAGATAACCCCAGACCCGTACCCTGAATACTTCCTGAAACTTTAACTCTGTGAAACTTATCAAAAATTTTTGGAATTTCTTCCTGCGGTACGCCAATCCCTTTATCCGCAATATTTACAATTATATTGTCTATATCCCTTAGCACTTCTATGGTAATATTACTGCCAGGCTGCGAGTATTTTACTGAGTTATCTAAAAGATTTATAAAAACCTGTTCAATCAACGAAAAATCTGCCCATATTAATGGCAGATTATCTTTAATTCTTATTTCCAGATTTCTCTCGCCAATATTTTCAATCTCCTTGATTGCTACTCCTATTATGTCTTCCATATCACACCATTCATAATTTAAAGTCAGCTGCTCGCTTTCTATTCTTGCCATATCCAGCAAGTTATTGATTATCCTAAGCATTCTTAAAGAACTCTGGTTGATATTTTGTATCAGCTCCCTTCTGTCTTTTTTATTTAATATTTTTTCATCATTTTCCAGAATGCTTGATGAACCAATGATTGAAGTAAGGGGAGTTCTTAAATCATGCGAGATTGAATTAAAAATAGCGCTGTATAATTTTTGCGACTGTTCCAAGACTTTTGAATCACTAAGTTTTTTACTGATTTTTATCCTGTAAATTACAGCTGCAAGCAAACCGCATATTGCCTCAATTATTTTTTTTTGCTCTATGGTTAATACCAATTCCTTCTCATTTAAAAAAATACCAAGAACACCCACATTTTCATCCTGTGTTTTTAAAGGAAAGTAAATCCCCTTGCTGCTGTCTAAAAAAATAGTGCCTCTTCCTGCAATCTGTCCATTTATTAAGACCCACTCGGCAACTGCCTTTTCTTTATCTTCCAGTATTTTTTTATTTGTCTCAGGATCCAAACCATGCTCATGGATTTCCAATCCATTATTGTCATCTTTGATGAGAAATATAGCCCTGCAGTTAATTAACTGCTCTATTTTTTCTTTTACATTTTCAATAATTTCATCCAAATTTATTTTAGCTGATATTTTTCTGCTTAATGAATACAATATAGCCAGATGCTCTTCTTTTCTTTTTATAAATTTAATTTGGGTTCTTATATTTTTCGATAAATAACTTATTAAAATAGCAAGAGCCAGATAAATAAAAAAACTTGGAATATATCTTAAATCAGCAATTGTAAATAAATATCTTGGGTCGGTAAAAAAGAAGTCCACTACTAAAAAACCTGCAATTGATATAATGATGGAAGCCAGATAACCCCAGTAAAATGCTACCAGTATCATAGGTATGGAAAATAATAAAGTAATATTAAAACTACCCAGGCTGTTTTCGAAATATCTGCACAACATGAAAATTATAAATAACAGTCCAAACCCCACCAGATAAGATAAAATATAATTTGCATACTTTTTTCTGGTCAGTTCCTTTTTTCTGATTCTTTTTAAACGAGTAGGAACCACATGAATCCTTATTTCATCGCTGTTCCTGAGAATTTTATCAACAACTGATTCCTGAAACCATTCAATCGGCCTTGGCTTTAAGGATTTTCCTATTATCAGTTGGGTGATATTCCTTTTCTTTGAAAACCTTACAATCTCATCAGCAATATTCGTACCTGTCAGTGAAATTATTTCGGCACCCAGCGATTCTGCAAGTTTCAGATTGTTTGCATGTATGTTTTTTTCTGAAACAGATAATTCAGGTTCCCATGGAGTATCGACATTTACAACGATAAACTCTGCGTTCAAGCTGGTGGCCATTCTTTTGCCCATCCTGATAAGATGTGCAGCAAAGTTATTCTTATTAATGCAAACCAGGACTTTTTCACCTGCCTGCCATGGACCTCTAATACCATGAGACTGCATATAATTTTCAAGATGTTCATCAACATTATTAGCCGTATATCTTAGGGAAATTTCACGAAGAGCATTTATGTTCCCGGGCCTGAAGAATTTTTTTATCGCTTCCGCTGCCTGGGAAGGAATATAAATTTTCCCATCTTTCAACCTCTGGATCAGGGCATCTGCATCTATATCAACAAGATGGATCTCTGCTTCTTCCAGCAATTTGTCCGGAACTGTTTCGGTTACAGAAACTCCGGTAATTTTTGCAATTACATCATTTAAACTTTCAATATGCTGTATGTTTAACGTTGTATAAACATCTATCCCGGCTTTTAAAAGTTCCTCTACGTCCTGATATCTTTTTGTATTTAAACTTCCAGGTATGTTCGTATGGGCAAGTTCATCCACTATTGCTATTTCGGGTTTACTCTTCAGGAGAGTACTTAAGTCCATTTCAGGGAATTCCCTTCCCCTGTAAGGCAATTTAACAGGCTCTATTCTTGGAATTCCTACAACAAATGGGTCCGTTTCTTTTCTTCCATGCGTGTCAACCCAGCCGATTAATACGTTTTTACCTTCCGTCATACTTTCTCTTGCAGCAATAAGCATTGCACAGGTTTTACCGACACCAGCCGCAGGACCTAAAAAAACAGTTAATTTCCCATGGTCCATTCTGTTTATCTCTCTTAGCAGATTATCAGGATTAGGTTTTAATTCTTCTTCCATTTGAATTGTCTTATTGATTATTATTAAAGTATTGTTCCTCTTAATATAGATTATCCAATAATAAATTTAATTTTAAAACATTTACTTTAGGTTCCCCTAAAAAACCCAGCATTCTTTTTTCAATGTTTTGCCGGATCAAATCATTGACTTCGGACACAGGAATATTTCTTTTTTTTGCAATTCTGTCTGCCTGAAGCAATGCGTTGTCAACCGATATATCCGGGTCAAGACCGCTTCCGGAAGATGTAACAATATCGGAAGGAATCTTTATATAATCTTCAAGATTATTTTCTTTTCTGAAATTACTTATTCGTTCTTTGACAGCCGAAATAAAATCTTTATTGGTTGATGCATAATTTGAACCCCCCGAACTTAAAGGATAGTAGTCGTCTTTTGTGGCAGCAGAAGGCCTGGAATGGAAATATTGTTCACCTGTAAAATTCTGCCCTATTAACTCCGAACCAACTACTTTATTGTCATATTTAATTAATGATCCTGAAGACCTGTAAAGGAAAACAATTTTCGATATACCCGTTATTAATAGCGGATATAAAAATCCCAATATGATTGTAAATATCATTAAAAGTAAAAACGATCTTAGAATATTTTTAACCATTACATAATCACCCTTAAAAACTTTTTTATTTAAAACCTAAAGCTGTTAACAGCAAATCAATCAGCTTTATGCCAATAAATGGTGCTGCTATTCCTCCAACGCCATATATAAAAACATTTTTTCGCAGTATCTGGTTTGCGCTTGCAGGCTTGAATTTTACTCCTCTTAATGCAAGAGGTATTAAAATAATAATTATTATGGCGTTAAAAATAACCGCAGACATAATTGCACTTTGAGGACTTGAGAGTCTCATTATGTTTAATAACGAAAGCTCCGGAAAAGCACTCATAAACATCGCCGGCAGTATTGCAAAATACTTTGCCACGTCATTTGCTATGCTGAATGTTGTAAGTGCTCCTCTTGTTATAAGAAGCTGTTTGCCTACCTCCACTATTTCAAGCAGTTTTGTCGGATTACTGTCAAGATCAACCATATTGCCGGCTTCTTTTGCGGATTGTGTGCCTGTATTCATGGCAAGTCCGACATCGGATTGTGCAAGTGCGGGTGCGTCATTGGTCCCGTCTCCTGTCATGGCAACCAGATGGCCTTGATTCTGATATTCTCTGATTAACTTTAATTTTGTTTCAGGCGTAGCCTGAGCAATAAAATCATCAACTCCAGATTCAATAGCAATGGATGCAGCCGTAAGCGGATTGTCACCGGTTATCATTACCGTTTTGATGCCCATTTTCCTTAATTCAACAAATTTCTCTTTTATTCCGCCTTTGACTATATCTTTCAGATAAATAACACCCATGGCTTTAAAACCTGACACTACTACAAGTGGTGTACCGCCGTTTTTTGCAACATCTGATGATATTAGTTTGAGATCTTGGGGTAATATCTTTGCATTTTCACAAAGATAGGATTCAATTGCATCAACAGCTCCCTTAAGAATTTCTTTTCCCTCAATTACCGCCCCGCTTATTCTGGTTTGTGCAGTAAAAGGTATAAACTTTGCTTCAGATAAATTTACATTACCTAAGTTTACACCATATTTATGTTTGCATAATGAAATTATACTTCTGCCTTCAGGTGTTTCATCAGCAAGAGATGAATACCACGCCGCACTGGCAAGTTCTTTTATTGAAATATTTTTAGATGGTATGAATTCATCAGCCATTCTGTTGCCAAGGGTAATTGTTCCTGTTTTATCCAATAAAAGCACGTCAACATCACCGGCTGCTTCAACTGACTTGCCCGACAGGGCAATCACATTCTTATTAAGGAGCCTGTTCATGCCTGCAATGCCAATTGCACTTAACAACCCTCCGATTGTAGTTGGGATAAGACACACCAGCAGCGCCGCTAGGACCGGTATAGTTGCCGATGTATTTGAATATTGTGCAAACTGCTGAAGCGTAGCAACCACAAATACAAAAATAATGGTAAGCCCTATCAATAAAATATTAAGTGCAATTTCATTAGGAGTTTTTTGCCTCTTTGAACTTTCCACCATGCCTATCATTTTATCCAGGAATGTATCGCCCGGGTTTACCGTAATCCTCACTTTTATCCAGTCGGATATTACTTTGGTCCCTCCTACAACAGAACTCCTGTCTCCGCCCGATTCCCTTATAACGGGAGCCGATTCCCCGGTAACAGCACTTTCATCAAC
>JAMDDL010000150.1 GCA_023488645.1 Actinomycetota bacterium
AAAACATTTTTAGAGTCTTGTTAAGAGCCAATCTTTTAAATTCATATATTTAGGTAATAAATAAGTATATTTAATTTTTTCCTTAATTGGGAAGATTCCAAGTTGTTTTACTGCTGATGCTATAGAGCTTACTATTTCTGGATTTGTGTTTGGGTCTATATCGGAAAGATATATGGAGTAATTAGTTAATCCAACTCCTCCCTCTTCCAAATATTTTTTAACCAATTTTAATACTTCATTTAAATTTATTTCAAGAAGGGTTTGAGCGCTGATAGCTAATCTTAGGTTTATCTCATTTTTTTTGACATAATTGTTAAAAACTTTAAACCCACATTTTTTTATATCCCATTGATATCCCTTAATAATTCCAGGGCAAGTTGATAGTTGATAGAAAAAGAAGTCCTCTGGATCTTTAAAACTTGACAGGCCCCCGCAGCAAGTAGTGAATGTAACATTATTTAGCTCCTGTTTTGTTTGTTTATAATATGGAATTATCCACTCATTCATAGTCCTTGTAGATATATTAGGAAATGTAGCAGTTGCATCTATTCCTCCAGCTAATGCATTTGGCTCTCCCATTTCTTCCCTTTGAAGTTGAACCCAAGGTATGATTGTCTCGTATGTTATAAAATCAAAAAGATCTTTTACAAATTTTTTATCGTCTTCCATATCAATCATCAAGTTTTTATATCCCCTTAAATTAACTGCTATACTGTAGGGTCCACAAAATCTAATTTTTGGGGTAATTCCAAGAATTGACTTAAATAACCTGTTGATTCCAAGCACAAAGCTAAATCTAGCTTTATCCTTGTAAACTGGAGGTTTTAACTTATAGAGATCTTTCTTTTCAGCAATAAGTGGATTTAAAAAATTTATTTCAGGTAGCAGTCCATTTTTGTAAACCATTTCCTGCCCTAGCGCTTCAGACTCAATGTTATAAAAGTCATAGTCTATGCAAGGTCTATCAAATCCATAATAAGCACTTACCAGAAGCTGGGCTTTAATAAACAGCTCGGAATCTGTTGCAAACCTTTTTGAGTCAATTTCAAAGAGTTTAATTGTGTGATTGTTTGACTGTGCTTCAATTGTAGCTCTTTTTTTTGAAATCAATCCAAAATTCTGCCAATCATTTAAAGGTAAAAAATCTATAATTTTTTCAATCGGAAGAGAGTCAATAAAATTATTAAGTTCCATAATTACCTCCCAAAATAGGTCTCAATAATATAATCGTCATCGAGATTCCAATTTCTTTCACTTGAAGATCTCCTTCTTTTAATAAAATCCTTGTTTTCTAACTAAACATTTCAACCTCTATATCAAGCATCTTGCAAATCATTTTAAGTTCTTCAACGTGATCTCCATATACTGCGTGACAATGGTTAGCATCAAATTTATCCAAAAATATACGGTAATCAAAAGGAAGTTTTGCAAATACATGCGGCCATTCTTTAGTAGTTTCTGACATTTTTTCTACTGGTAACTCTACAAACTCTGCAGGTATAATTGTCATCCGGTATCTGTCTTTATAACGATTGAGTCTTGCAATAGTTGCCTTTCCTGCTTTAGTCATAAAGTTTACATGCGCTCCACCCCCTGAATATATCTCTAGAGCTGGATAAAGTTTTACATTTTTCAGATTGACTTTTGGATCATCAGAGTGTCCTGCAAAATAAGTTGATTGAGAACCACAATTACAGAAAACCATTACATCATATTCCGGATCATAATGCCTTACATCCATAAAAGCTACCGGTTTTCCCGTCAGCAGTTTAAGTATTTGCATGGTCATCGCTCCATCAGAGTCTGCCTCACATGAAAAAACTATAGGTTCTTTTGGACCATCCCAATCATAAGGATCATTTATGAAAGCTGCTGAAAGACATTGAGTACAATAATTTCTGCTCATTTCATAATGGCATTTAACTCCAACAAAATCGAAATTCCTGTCTTTTATTATTTGTTTTGTAGCTTCATAATGTCTGATCTGGGTTTTTAACTTTTCTTCAGTAAGTCTTTTGCCATCATATTCAATTCTTCCAACATTATTCTTAAGCCATTTTAATGCTTTTTTTACTTGTGATTCTGGTATGGTCTCTGCAATTCTTACTATTTCTGATTGGTCAAGATGATCAATATCAACTCCAAATTTATCCTGCCACTGTTGCATGCAGGCAGTTGCACTGTACATCCCCAGGCTTCTCCCTCCAATAAGCCCATATTTAGAACCATTCAGTCTGCTTGCTGTCCTGGCACATTTGCAAAAAGTTAATATTTTATCAAGAACTTCTTTTTCTTTTACATCTCCTGCTACTCTGAAATGATTAATTCCCAAATGATGAAGTGCTCCCCCGCTTGCGAGCATGGCTACCATACCTGGCCAATCCGGGTTTAGATTTGCCGCAAGAAGTATGGGTTTATTTAAATTTTTAGCTGCAATGGCAGAAAAATTTGGAAAACTAAATATCCCATAAGAAAATATTACACCGTCAACATTTTTGGCAACAAGCTTTAATGCTTCTTCTTTGGCAGCTGATACTGAATTTATAAGCTTGTCACCCACAATTACATCAATCTCATTACTAAATCTTAAAGCATCTGCTATAACATCCAGTTGTGTCTGCACTATATTTTTTAATTGTTCATGAACTTCAGGCTCACCATCTGAAAAACCTAAAATTCCAATTTTAGCTATACTATTCAAATCTGCTTCCTTTAGAAAAAATTAATAATTCTTATATATTTTTTAAACTATTATAAAAAGACTTAAGTATTAAATAACTTGAAGCTGCACCTGCATCTATATGTCCTTTACTTCTTTCCATTAACCTTGAGGATCTTCCAACTTTACTAACCATATTTTTAGTATACTCCATACCTTCTTTTGCTTTAATCAAAGCTTTATTAAATGTATATAATAAGTCATTGTCATTCATTAACCTTTTATATTCATCAATAAAAGGTTCAATTGTATCAACTAAAGTTTTATCACCGATTTTTGCAGGAGCTATGGAGTTCATTGAATCAAGTATTGCTGCAAACATATTATATATGTCTAACTTACTTATATTATCTTTCCCCTTAAGGATTGTTCCAGCTTTGATAAATCCTCCTCCATATAAAGGTCCCATTGCACCGCCTATTTCATTTAAGAGGACTTTACCGGCAATTACAAGCATCTCACCTATATCGCTAATATTTGAAGAAACTAATTGTTCCTTTATCTTTTTAAAACCTTTATTCATATTAATGCCATGATCACCATCTCCTATTTCTGCATCAAGATCAGTCAGGTAACCCACATTCTTATCAATATCATCGGCAATTTTTATAACTATTTTTTTAAACTGTTCTGCCGTTATAATCATTTAAACTATTCCTTTACTAATTGAAATTGTTTAAATAGTGGACTGTCAGCTTTGGCAAGAATCAATTTCTCCAAATTATCATCAAGCTTGGTAAGTGTTATTGAAAAACCAGCCATTTCAAGGGAAGTAAAATATTCCCCGACGTAAGTTATAACCTTTTTTATTTTGTATTTATTAAGTATCTCAGATACTTTCTTTGAAATTATAAATAATTCCTGATATGGAGTTGCGCCAAGACTATTTATTAAAACTGAAACTTTGTCCCCTGATTTAAAGGGCAGGTCTTCTAAAATCTTAGACATAAGTTCATCAGTAATTTCATCAGCTGATTTTATCTTTTCTTTTTTTATACCAGGTTCTCCATGATGTCCAACACCTATTTCCATTTCATCTTCATTTAAAATAAAACCAGGTCTGCCTGTTGCCGGTATTATTGGAGGATAAGTACCAACTCCAATAGAGCGGGTATTGTATGCTGCAAGTTCTGATATTTCTTTTACCTGGGAAAGATTCATGCCTTTTTCTGCAGCAGAACCGCCTATTTTCCACATTATAACTTCTCCTGCTATTGCTCTTCTTTTATTTATATCTTTTTTTGGAGCCGAAGCTATATCATCATAAGCTACTACTTCCTCTACTGATATACCCTCTGCTTCCGAAAGTGTTTTAGCTAATCTAAAATTCATTAAATCTCCAGAAAAATTGCCATATAGATAAATTACACCCATACTCATGTTAAGTTCTTTTGTTGCTTTATATATATAGTCAGCAGGAGGGGCACTAAAAATTTCTCCAACTGCAACACCATCAACTAATCCTTCTCCTATGTATCCAATAAAAGCTGGTTTATGCCCTGAACCTCCTCCGGTTATAACTACTACTTTGGGATTTATAGGTTTATTTTTTCTGATCAAGACTCTTGAATTTTCTAACTTCCTGACATAATCAGGGTAAGACAATATATAACCTTCCAATGATTCATCAACAACATTTAAAGGATTATTTATAAATTTTTTCATTACTATTTATTCCTTATTATTTTTATGAAAAAAATAATTATTAAAATTCCTGATTAATTTCTTTTATGGCTTCTATCATAGCTTTTTTGTTATCCTCCGGGATAGAAATTGTATGACTGGGAGCTGCAATATAACCTCCACCTTCAGACATGTATTTTATAAATTCTTTTACTTTTACTTTTACTTCTGCCGGAGTACCAAAACTCAAATAACTCTGTGTGTCAATACCGCCTAAAAAAGTAAGCTTCTTCCCATATACTTTTTTCCACATCAACACATCATTAGCAGCAGGTTGACAAGGGTCAATTATATCAACACTTGTTTCTATTAAATCAGGTATTATTTCTTCAATATGACCGCATGAATGCTGCCATACAATCCCGCCATATTTTTTAACAGCTTTGTATAATTTTTCCATACGTGGTTTTATTATTTTTCTCCACAAATCAGGGTTTAAAAACATAGCAGACTGCGTACCCCAGTCATCACAGAATCTGATTCCATCAATACCTGATTTCATCATCGATTCCGTAAGATTTATATGATACTCGGTTATTTTATCAAGCAGAATTTCAACTTTTTGTGTGTTTTTAAGTATGTCAATAAAAAAATTTATTGTACCTAATATAAATTGAGCTCTCCCCAAAAGAGCAAAATCACAATAACTGAAAATGACAGTATCACTTGAAGGAAGGAGACTGATTTGTTTTTTTAAGTCTTCAGTAATCTTGCTCCAGTTAGTAGAAGGAGTATCATAACTGACTACTTCATCTATTGAAATTACTGGCTTGCCATCAGTATAAGCACCTTCTCTTTCAGTTGCTGGAAGCCAAATTACACCCCAGTCATCTTTCCCTCCTTCTTCTTTTTTAGCAACAACAGCAGGTCTAAGTAAGGTAAGAGAACCATCATACCTATATGGTATCCAATTTGGGCTATCTCTTTTTATAGTTCTAAGTATGTTTTCTTTTTTTGTCATGTTGATATTATTTTTTATATTTTTAAAATATTTTAACTTTTAAAATTTAAATTATT
>JAMDDL010000056.1 GCA_023488645.1 Actinomycetota bacterium
TGCTTCCTGATTTTACATCAACAACTTCTGCACCAAGAAGCTTCATTCTTTCAACATTGGGATGCTGTCTTTCAATATCAACACTGCCCATAAATATTTTACATTTCATATCAAACAATGCAGCAACCGCAGCAGTTGATACTCCATGCTGACCTGCTCCTGTTTCTGCAATGATTTTCTGTTTGTTCATTTTTTTTGCAAGCAAAACCTGTCCAAGTGTATTATTTATCTTGTGAGCTCCAAGATGACAGAGATCTTCTCTTTTTAAATAAATTTTAGCTCCTTTAAGGTAGCCGGTCAGTCTTTTTGCAAAATAAAGCGGTGTTGGCCTTCCCGCATAATTTTTTAAATAATACTCAAGCTCTGCGTGAAACTGTTTATCTCTTTTTACTGATTTATATTTTTTCTCCAGTTCATTTAAAGCATCAATTAATATTTCCGGTACAAATCTTCCGCCATAATCTCCGAAATAACCTTTCAGAAATTTTGTTTTTTTATTTTCTTTTTTAGCCCCGATGATTTTATTTATTACAGCCCTATCATTTTTAACATCCATAATTTCCCTGCTTCTCCTAATTTTTTATTAACCCTATATTAATAACTTATATATCAAATAAAAATTAAATATTTAAAACCATAAACAGCGATCAAATCACCTGGATTTAGCATTTTTAATAAAAATGCTTACTTTTTCGATATCTTTTTTACCTGGTATAATTTCCAGTCTGGAAGAAGCATCAACCCCAAATGGCTTAACAGTTTTTATTGCTTCTGCTACATTTTCCGGGCATAAACCACCGGAAAGTATGATCGGAAAATATCTGCCAAGATCTTTTACTGCACTCCAGTTAAAAGTTTCACCGGTTCCTCCATACATATTATCCCTGCATTTATCCAGTAAAAAATAATCAGCTAAAGTACCGATTTCTGAAATTTTTTGAAATACTTCTTCATTTACAGTTTTAATATTGTCATTTACCCTTATTGTTTTGATTGATTTAACTTTTTTAATTTCATTTACCAGGTTATTTTCTTTACTAAAAGAATTGCTTTTGCTACTAAGTGACATTATTTCTTTTTCCAGTTTTTTCTTAAATTTACTTAAATAATTTTTATCCTCATCTCCCGAAAATTGAACAAAGTCAAGATCAAGCGAGATAACCTTTTTAACTACAATGTCAATATCCTCATTTACAAATACACCAACAAATAATGGTATTTTTTCCTTATCAGCAAAATCAGCATGTGATTTGTTAAAACTTGTTTCATACTTGTTTTTTAAAAAATCAATTATTTTTTTTGCTTCCAGGTAATCTACTTTTCGCAAACTGACAGATGAAAAAATAAATCCAATTGCATCAATGTTTAAACTGGCAATCCTGTCAGCATCTTCAATATTTGTTATACCGCATATTTTAACCCAAACCATTTTTACACCATTTTAACCTTAATATTTTTACTTAAATTTGTCTCAAATTTTTAAGCAGGTAATTTTAAATATCTCTTAAAAAATCTTTAAAAAAATTAAATTAAATTTTCATTTCTTAAACCTGTTTCAAAATCATTCAAAGTTTTTTCAAGACTGATGCTTTTCATAAAATAACTGCCAATTAAAAAAGTACTTATTCCTTCAAGATACATTTTTTTTATAAATCCAATATCATCTACACCGCTTTCGCATACTATTATTTTATCTTTAATATTTTTTGTTGTATTTTTGGCATATGCAAGTATTTCAAATGTGGTGTTTAAATTTACCCGCATATTTTTAAGATTCCTGTTGTTTATCCCGATTAAACCTGCACCACAGTCAAGTGCCCTGTCAAATTCTTGCCTGCTGTGAACTTCAACCAATGCTTCAAGTCCAATTTCTTTTGCCTTTTCATATAGACTTTTTAATTTTTTTAAGCCAAGTATTGAGCTTATAAGTAAAATACAACTGGCTCCCAGTTCAAGACTTTCATAAATCTGATTTTCATGAAAAATAAAATCCTTTCTTAAGATTGGAATATTTGAAAACTCCCTGACTTTTTTAATAAATTCCTTACTTCCCTTAAAATAAACAGGTTCGGTAATAACTGAAATTCCGCAAATAAAACTTTTATGCCTGTCATAAAGCGATGCTACCTCACCAACATTTAAATTATCATTAAATACACCTCTGGATGGAGATGCTTTTTTAATTTCAGCAATAATATTTACTTTGTTTTTCTTAATATTGCTTATAAAATCCCGCTTATCTTTTTGCTTTTCAATATGAAGCATTGCATTATCCATTCCGTAGCTTTTATAAAGCTCTTTTATCTCATTTTTTTTAATAGTCAGTATGTTTTTTAAATAATCCATGCTGCACTTTATATAATGTTTAATATCATTAAAAATTAAAACTTATTTGTATATTTTATTAACTGATTTAATTTATTTAATGCTTTCCCGCTGTCAATTGAATCTTTAGCAAGCTTTATACCATCATTTAAATTATCAGCCTTTCCGCCCGCAACAATTGCAGCAGCAGCATTTAAAACAGATGAATCCCTTTTAGCTCCCTTGTCTTTACCTGTTAAAATATCCATTAAAATTTCTGCATTCTTCTTTGGATCTCCACCCTTTAATTGGCTGACTTCATACTTTCTAAATCCCAATTCTTCAGGATCAAGAATATATTTAGCTATCCTGCCATTATTTAATTGTGCAACCATGCTGTTTCCTGAAACCGAAAGTTCATCCAGAGTTTCAAGACCATATACGACAAATGCTCTTTTTACTCCAAGATTTTTAAGAGAATAAATCATTAAATCCATTAACTTTTCATCATAAACACCTATAACTCTGCCGTTAGCCATTGCAGGATTGGTAATCGGACCAAGTATGTTAAAAACTGTTTTAATCCCTAAATCTTTTCTGACTTTTGCTACATTTTTCATAGCAATATGTGCTTTTGGCGCAAAAATAAATCCGATACCGATATTATCGATACAGCTTTCTACATCGCTTATTTCAATATCAAGATTTACTCCTAGCTCTTCAAGTACATCAGCGCTGCCGCTTTTGCTTGAAACTCCCCTGTTTCCATGTTTTGCTATAATTACTCCGGCTCCTGCCGCTATGAATGCTGCGGTAGTTGAAATATTAAATGTATTTTTTTTATCTCCGCCTGTACCGCAGGTATCCACAATATCTGAAAACCTGCTTTTAACTTTTTTTGCTTTTGCAAGCATTGCCCTTGAAAAACCTGTAACCTCTTCAATGCTTAAATCTTTCATCTGCAGCGCAGTCAAAAATGATGCCAACTGGCATTCGTTTGCTTTGCCGTCCATTATGTATTCCATTACGCTGCAAGCCTCTTCCATATCCAGGTTCTCATATCTTATTATTTTTTCAATAACTTCTGTTAACATTTTATCGCCCCTTATTGTCCCTTATTGCATCTTATTTATGTAAATCAATATCATTTATTTTATTTTACTTTAATTGTTGTCCTGCATGGTTTACTGCATTAATTGATCTGAAAAGCGCACCTGCCTTATTTATTGTTTCCTCCCATTCCTTTTCAGGACTTGAATCATAAACAATGCCTGCTCCAGCCTGAATATAAGCATTATTACCTCGTATAACTGCAGTTCTTATTGTTATGCATGTATTTAAACTGCCGTCATAACCAAAATAACCTATAATACCACCGTAAAGATTTCTTCTGTCAGGCTCCAGCTCACTGATAATTTGCATTGCTCTAATTTTCGGAGCTCCCGATAAAGTACCTGCAGGAAAAGCACTTTTAATTGCATCAAAAATTGTTTTATTATTATCAAGGATTCCTTCCACCCTTGAAACCATGTGAAGAACATTGGAATATTTTTCAATGTTCATATATTTTTTAACCTTTACACTGCCATATCTGCAAACTCTTCCCAGATCATTGCGGGAAAGATCTACAAGCATGTTATGCTCGGCCTTTTCTTTTTCATCATTAAGCAGATCATTAATTAAAATTCTGTCTTCTCTTGCAGTTCTCCCTCTTTTTCTTGTCCCTGCAATAGGATAAGTTGACACTTTTGTGCCGTTTATTTTCAGTAATGGTTCAGGTGAAGAACCAATAACCTTGAAATCTCCAAAATTCATGTAATACATGTACGGTGAAGGATTAATCGTCCTTAAAGCCCTGTATATGTTAAATGGTTCTGAAAATTCATTTGTAAAAAACCTTTGAGATAAAACTACCTGAAAAATCTCACCATCAACTATATATCTTTTTGCCTGTTTAACAGCTTTTAAAAACTCATCTTTACTGAAATTTGAGTTAAAATTGATTTTACTTGTGTCATTAAAATATGCTCCTGAAAAAATCTTTTTATTAATAACACCATTTTCAATGTTTTTAAATATCATATTTTCAACTTCTTCAATTTTGCTTATCGATTTCAAATAAGCGCTTTGCGCATTTGTTTTTTTGTCGATTTTTACTGTTGAAATAATTTTCATTCTGTTGAGCATATGATCAAATATAATAATGAGGTCTGTAAAAAACAGTATGATTTCAGGAAATGACATTTCTGATGGCGGAATTTTTATATCTTCAAAATAATGCACCAGATCATAACCTAAGTAACCCACTGCTCCACCTGTAAAATGATTTAAATTTGGATTTTTATACAGGCGGTAGTCTTTCATTATTTTTTCAAGTTCATTTAAAGGGCTTGCAGTTTTTATCTCAATTTTTTCATCTTCATTATTTTTAAAAGTTAAAACCTCATTTTCAAATTTAAAATGCGCACTGTGGCTAATCCCAATAATTGAATAACGCGAAATATTTTTTTCACCTTCGATGCTTTCAAGCAAAAACATTTCCTTATTTAAGCCGCCGGCTTTTATAAAGATGGAAGTTGGTGTTTCGGTATCTACTACATACTCCTTATAAACAGGTATTAAATTATAATTTTCAGATTTCTCCAGATATTCTTTTTTTATAGGAAAGTACATCTTATCCTTGCCTTTTTATTAATTTTTAAAAATTCACAGTATTTTTGATAAAAAAAAGAAGATTATTTCAAAAGGTTTTTTAAAGTTTAGCCTTTGAAATACTCTTCTTAATCTTAAATTTATATTTTATTTAAATTATTTTTATTTCTGTAAAATTGAATTTTAAATATTAATAAACTAATTTTTTATTATCTTATTAACATTTAAAAGTATGCCAAGTCTTAAAATTAAATTTACAAAATCAGAATTAAAAGTAAAAGATGTAAAGTTCAAAAACTTTAAAAGAAAAAGAAAGGCTAAACTTTTATTTTAGCTTCGCCAGAAGGAATTGTCTTTAAGCCATAATATTCTGCCAATTAATTTTTTAGGGCAGTTATTATCCTGGCTTAAATTTATTGA
>JAMDDL010000058.1 GCA_023488645.1 Actinomycetota bacterium
AATTCCGTTCTATAAAATTTATAATTATCAAAACTTACTTCAGGAGGAACCATATGATCGGTATAAGGAATATAACCTCCTTTTTCTAACATCCTTTTTACTTTTTTCAGTTCCCTTAAAATGAATTCTTTGTTTTTTGATAAAACCTTTTTATCAATTCCACCCATTATTATAAGATTAGTGTAATTTTCCCTTATTTTCTCAATATCTAATCCAGATTGAACCTCAAATGGTGTAAAACCTGTAACTCCTCCTTCTAAAAATAAAGGAATTAAAACTTCAAAATTTCCATCAGTATCAACAAAAAAATGTTCTATTTCAAATTCTTTCATTTTAGATGTAAATTTTTTATAAAACTGCAGTAAAAATTTTTTAAAAATGTTAGGTGACACAAGCGGACCATTTTTAAACGCCATATCTTCCCAGATTAGAATATAATCAACTTTAACTCTGGAAACAATTTTAGAATACAGCCTTATATAATAATCGGTAAAAAAATCCAATATTTCATAAACTAATATAGGATCATCATAAAAAAGATACAGGCCAGCCTCTAATCCCACTAGCTCTCTGATTATAGAAAAAAAACCTAATGAGTAATATCCTCCAGTAATTTGTAAAGGGTATGTTCTATTATTGTATTCATTTATTAGTTCATCGAATTTTGCTGGGAATCGATCTATAGAATCAGGGTTAAATCTTTCTTTTATATTATTAAAATCTTTTTTATTTTTTACAGGGTAGGATATGAATTGAGGCATTGAACCTCCATCTTTTTTTGTTTTTACAATTTTTCCGTCCTCTCTTCTATATGTTATAGTTTCACTGTCTTCAATAAATATTTCTTTTTCAAATAATGGAATGGGACCGGCGTCAACTGCCACTGAATGTGCTCTCTCATCAAATCCAAAAAAATTATGAACATCTATATCATATAAATTTAAACTATCATAAAATACATCAGGGCTTGGGTAGGCTTCACCTGCTATCCACTGCCCAAACTCTAGTTTAGTAGGAGGTTTTTCTTTTGGCAGTCCTTCTTTATACCACCTCTGTATGGTGTCATACCAGTATGCAAATTCCCAGTTTGGAATAGGAGATTTTTTTTTAAAATTAATAACATTTAAGAATTTTTCTCTACTATCCATAAAGCATTTAAAGGTTATTTTATTGCTCCTGCGGTCAAACCTTCTATAAAATATTTTTGTAAAATTATATACAATATTAATACCGGTAGAACTATTCCTGTAAAGCCAGCAAAAACTAATGAAAGCTTAAATTGATGCTCGGCTAAAAAATATCTTGGAAGAAGGGTTATTGGAAATAACTCATTTTTTCTAAAAAAAACTAATGGTAACATAAATTCATTCCAGGAAAACAAGAAAGCAAATATTGTTACTGCAGATAAAGCTGGTAAGCTCAAGGGTAAAACTACTCTAAAATAAGTACTAAATGGTGTACACCCATCTATTAAAGAGGCCTCAAGTATATCATTAGGTATATCATCCATGTAATTTTTAAAGATTAAAAGCCCAAATGGCAGAATGAGTGCAGTTAAAGGTAAAATTACTGCAAGATAATTATTTATAAGCTTGAATTTTACAATCATTATGAATAATTGAACAATTATTGAAGCAACAGGTAACATCAGACCACATAGAAATATATAAAAAACTACATTCTTCCCAGACATCTTTAGCTTTGAAAATGCAAATGCTGCCAGTGATGAAATAAAAATAACCAGAAATACAGTTGGTACTGTAATAATTATACTGTTTAAAAAATATTTGGGTACTTTTACATCTGCAAACACTTTAACATAATTAGCAAATCCTTGTCCTCTTAAAGAAATTGATACCATACTAATTAATGGTACTAAAAACAATATGGATATAATAATTAAAATAATATGAAATTTTATATTCTCCCTTTTTTCTCTTTTGGAGGTATCTATTTTTATCTTATTCATTGGATTCTAACTCTCCTATATAACCTTAACTGGAAAAAAGTTATAATTAATGCTATCGCTAACATAAAAACAGAAACTGCAGATGAATAACCTGTATGATTGAGAGTAAAGTCTTCTAAAAAAATATGAGTTGATAATACTTCCGTTGCATGTGCTGGACCTCCTAAAGTCATAACATATACAATATCAAATATTTTGATGGCTCCTATCGAGTTTAAAATTATTAGTGAAAAATGGGTACTGGTTAACATTGGAAAGGTTATTTTACTAATTGTTTGAAAATAGTTAGCTCCGTCTATTTTTGCAGCATCATATAATTCTTGAGGAATATTTTGAAGACCTGCCAGGTACAAAACAACAGAAAAGCCAGTCCATTCCCATATATTAATAAAAATTATTGTATAAATGGCAAGTTTTGGATTTCCAATCCAGTCCAATGCTAAAAATTTTAATCCTATATTTCTTAAAAGTTCATTAAGTGTCCCATATGTAAAATTAAGCATATTTCCAAAAGTATAACCAATAATAACAGGGGCTATTATAGCTGGCATAAATATAATACTCCTATAAATATTCCTGCCAAATAATTTTCTATTCATAAAAATGGCTAGTATAAAACCAATCAGGCCTTCAATAAGAACAGTAAGTATCAAAAAGATGAAATTATTTTTTATTGAAATAATGAAAACATTATTTTTAAACATGCTTATATAGTTTTGGAGACCTATCCAAATTTTTTCAGGGGAAATACCATCCCACTCAAAAAAGCTATTATAGACGTTGCTGATAATAGGATAAATTAAAAAAGTTATGAAAAATAAGGCAAAAGGTATTACATATATATAGTTGTTTATACCATTTTTATAAAAAAATCTTTTCATTTATATTTATCTAAAGCCAATATTAATATAATTTTAATCATATCCTTGGCTCTTACACCAAGGATATGATTTATTTTAGGAGTAACCCATAAATAACACAATTCCAGAATTATCTTTTTATACTTTCTGAAACTTTTTGCAAGTCTGCAAGTGCTTTTTCTGGAGTCTTTTGACCGGTTGCAACAGCAGAAAGCATATCATAAATTCCCTGTTTTATTTCTGTATATCTTGGTTCTCTGGCTCCCTGAACTTCTGTGTTATCAAAATACCATTGATTATTTGCTTTGAATTCGGCTGCCAAATCGCCAGCTTTCTCAAAGGTAGCATCGCTTATTTTAATTTCAGTAGAAGCCGGGTACTGCCAAATTGCATCAGCGTACATCTGCATTCCCTCTCCAGTTAGCAGGTACTCTAGGAATGTCCAGCAAGCTTCGAACTTATATGGGTCACTTTCTTTTAGACCTTTAGTTATGCCAAATCCTGAACCCATGGTAACAGTCGGTAATGGATTTTTACCGTCACCATTAAGATCCGGGAAAAGGAAGGGGGCGAAACCACCATGTTGAGAATTTTCAACAGGAGAAAGGTAAACTAGAGGTAAATGCCATGAGCCTAGTGGAACTAATATTCCCTTGCCCTGCATATACTGGGTAACAGACTCCATATAAGTATTTAGACTATATGCTCCAGGCTGAACTAGTTTTTCATCAAAGAAATACTTCCACATTTTAACTGCGTCTAAAAATCCTTTACTTTCAAAACTAGACTGGCCTTGTTCTGCTTTATAGAATTCACCAGGAGCAAAGTCATCAAGCATGAAAAAGAATAAGTCCATGGCGTTCCAATTATCTTTAAAACCACAAAGGAAAGTAGCAAGACCATCTGGTTGTACCTTATCACGGATTTTTAATAGGTCATCAAGATTTTTCGGGATATCTAATCCATATTTTTTAAGGAGTGTTGTATTAGCCCAAACTCCTGTTGGTGTCCAACCCTGTGGCAACATATAATATTCTTTTCCTGTCCATTCCACCTGATCATTGCAGAAACTGTAAAATTTACTTTTCCAATCCGTTCCCCATTTTTGTTCTGCTATAGGAGCCAGGGGTTCCAAATATTGAAGAAATGGACCTATTTGAGCCCCTGGTTGAAATTGGGCAACATCTGGAGGTGCACCTGCTGAATATGCAGATTTTATATTTACAAAATATTCATCAGGTAACTGTATTTCAAAATTCAAGGTTATATTAGGATATTTTTTCATAAAAGCTGCATTAATTTCATCTTGTGCTTCCTTTGAAGGATGCCATCCCATAACAGTAATAGTAACAGGTTTATCAAAAGTGACCTCCGCTGCCGTTGTTGTAGCTGCCATTGTTTCTGTAGTTGTTGTTTCTGCGACCGTTGTTTCTACTGCTGTTGTTTCTGCGACCGTTGTTTCTACTGCTGTTGTTGTTTTACAACCTACCATAGAGAAAGTAACTATAAGCGACAGAATAACAACAACAATCGAGATTTTTTTTAGATTTATAATTTTACCCATGATTCTCCTTTCATATATATTTTTACAACTTTGCTAAAAAAATCTCTTATAAGTATCACCCCCTTCATAAATGAATTCTCTATAGATCATGGATACAGAACATGTTCTATGTCTTTAATCCATTTTTCTCTTCTAATATTTTCAAGAATAATTAGGTTTAAAAAACTTTCTGAATATTTCTTAATTTTATTTACCCTATATTGAGGAATTTTCTTTATCCATTTATCATATAAATCTTCTGATCGAATTCCAGCAATAGCTCCACATAAAAAACCAATTGTTGTTGAATTGCCGGATAAATTTGCAGCTCCAATTATTGCATTTTTGAAATTAAAACCTGTTATATTGAGTACAGCAAAAACTTTTTGGATAACATTCAGGGGTTCTTGATCAAATCTTTGGTAACAACCCTTTAAAGCTGCAGCATATATTTCTTTTCTTGCTTCAAGTGCATTATCATATTTTGAAGAAATTTTTAAAATATTTCTTATAAGTTCAGAGATACTAGCTTTTTCTATTTTTGTACCATTAAAAATATTAATATCAATATTTGAATAATTTAGAACTTTTTTAATCAAATCATCAAAGCTTTCATCGTTAAATAACATCGATATAAATGCTGATATTATTGCAGGACATATTCTTCCTATTTCTCTTTGTAGGGCAGAAGTTATTTCAAGCCCATCATAAAATGCTTGATCAGGATTAAGAATATTGAAAATACCAATTGGAACTGCAAGACATAATGGGCTACTTGATATTACATTAAAATAACCTACCATTTTTTCAGAAACACCCTTTTTTATAAGTTCACAGGCATTTCTAAGCTCATAATATGTAGGTGCTTTAAAATCCTCTTTATTTAAAAATTTTTCAAGCCTTTCAGTATTATATTCATTAATCAAAACCTTACTAAAATCTCTATAATTAAT
>JAMDDL010000102.1 GCA_023488645.1 Actinomycetota bacterium
CAAAAATAAATGATGAGATAAAAATAATAAGATACTTAAAAAAAGAGGGGTCGAAAGATTTAATAATAAAAATGGGGAAACAGGGCGCGACAGCGTGTATTGATAATAAAATATTTAAATCTGAAACCTTCCCTGCAACACGTCTGGATTCTACCGGTGCAGGTGACACATTTGATGCTGCTGTTGTTTATGGGATAGCAAACAAGATACCTCCGGAAAAAATCCTTAAAATCGCTAATGCGGCTTCGACTTTTCTTGTATCAAGATTCGAAAACAGGTTCCCTACCATAAAAGATATAAACAAAATCCTCCTCAATAATTCTACATTTTCACCTTAATGCTGATGGAACTGCCATGACTGGATATCATAAATTTATAGAATATCTATTGTTAGTTTACTATTCTTAATTAATTACTCCATAGCTACTGCTTGAAAGATGCACTTACCTTATATATTACACCAGCTTTGTCATCGGAAACATATATTGTCTGATCTTTTGAAAATATTATGGCAACAGGCCTTCCAAGGACTTCATTCTTATCTGTAAACCAGCCTGTAATGAAATCTTCTATGACCTTCTATATTCTTCCTATTTTAGAGATTACTTACTATTGCAAGTAATTTTCCATTTTTTCTATATAATAAAATATATTATGAACAATTTTATTAAAAATTTAAATCCTGAAATTTCTGAGAACTTATTTAAGAATTATCAATTATTTGGTAAAAACTACCAAAACTACTTTTATGAACTTCTAAGACGAAATATTGCAGACATTTCACTAAATTCAAATTCAAAAATTATTGATGACAATAAAATAATTCTTGATTATTTCAATAAAAAAGTTCTGGTTGATTTAAAAGAAAGGACTGTTTCTTATATAAAAATTACAGGTAATAAATATAAGGATTTTCTAAAAGAATCTGAGGTTGATTTATTTTCATCCTCAATAATTCTGCATTTTCTTCTTAATGCTGATGGAACTGCTATAACTGGTAAATGGATTTCATACATGGAACTTCCTGACGGATTATTTTATTCAAGGACAATTCCCGAAGTCTTAAAGCCGCTTATAAATAAATTTGAAAATAACGGAAAATTGTTCCTGCAAAAAGCAACACAAATGGGTGGAATTCCTGACAGCAGTTTTAAATTTTCAGCAGTAATTTATCCGTTTAGAATGTTTCCTGCATTAATTATTTTTGAAGAAAAATCAGAAGAATTTGATGCTGATGCAAGAATCTTATTTGACAGAAGCGCATCTCATTACTTGAAAACAGACATTATTAAAACCATGATTGTGCTTATAGTTAAGAAATTTATAAGTGATTAAGTCATAACTACAGAAGCAAATACATTAATTATATATTGACAGCTCTCTAATTAAAGATAAAAACCTAAGAATTAGACCTATAAATAAACTCTGATAATGTCATTTTATATTCATGTTTTTCGTAAGGCACAGATGCTTTCTGTATAATAATAAATTTAAAGTTATTATAAAAAGCATGAATAAAAGTATTAGATCTACATATAAAACACTTATTTTAGAAAAATGCTCAGAAAAATAACCAGTTAGATATTGAAATATTATTTTACCTATATGTCCTGCAGCAATTAATAAACCTGAAACAGAATAAGCATAGCTTTGATTTATTTTAATCCCCATAGAATAGGCAAAAACAAATGTTCCAGTGACACAAATTCCAAAAAGAAAAATAAAAATGTTTTTTAGTAATATACTATTAAGTAAATATATAAGGAGTAAAAAAATAAAGGAAGATACTATGCTATAAAATAGTACTTTTATTTCGCTAATATATCTTAAAATAAAATTTTTAATTAAAAGTCCAATTAAACCAGCAAATGAAAATCCTGCTAAAAATAATGTGCTTGCCTTAACATTGATATTAAATACTGAAAAATATGAGGTAAACCAGGTAAAAAAAGTATTTATTACAGCACTATAAAAAAATATTATAATACTGCAAAGTATGAAATTTTTATTTGTAATAACTTTTCTATTTTCTTTAAAAATCTTTTTAAATTTGATACCTTCCTCTTTTTCATATTTTACCTTTGATAATGTAAAATAAAACAAAACAACTACTTGAGGAATAACTAAATAAATAAAAAGATTTTGCCACTTAAAAGTTAGCACTAAAAGCAGGCTTACCAATAGTGGCCCAATTATTCGTCCTATTGAATCCCCTGTAATTATTTTAAGTAAATTTTTAGTTTTTGAAGTAGTAAACTCATAACTTACGAACGAAAAAGCAAATACGAATATTATACTTGTAGCAATGTTTACTGATATATAAGATAATGAAAATATTAAAAGATTATGGGAGAAATACAATCCTAAAAGTCCTAGAATGCAAAAAATAGAACCCAAAATATACATTACTTTAATACCAAATAGTTCAATGAGATAACCAGAGACAAGAGTAATAATTAGAGAAGCAAAAGCTCCAATTGATATAACTAAACCTATAATATCCAAACCTATTTTTAAATCACTAGAAATTATAGGTATTAGTGGACCAATAATAAAGTTAACTATGGCAATTGTTAGAATTTGTAAAAAAGTAAAAAATATAGTATTAAATCTATTAATCAATACCATCAATATTTGAAACCTTTAAATTTTATGTATCTAATTATTCTATCGAATGCCGAATAAAAAATAAAACCTTTTTTTATCAACTCCCTCTTAGAAAAGACTGTTTCTTATATAAAAATTACAGATAATAAATATAAGGATTTTCTAAAAGAATCTGAGATTGATTTATTTTCATCCTCAATAATTCTGCATTTTCTACTTAAGGAAAGAGGAAAATGTTAGGAGTAGCAATGTATGCAACCATAAAAAGAATTGCTCCTTTAAATTGAAACTAAAAATATTTTAATGCATTGAAAATAGCTGACGGCTTTAATTTTAGTGTCTGGTCTATTTCAGCATAACTCAAATATCCACAATTTTTACATAGTTCGACATCTCCGGAAAAAGTGAGATATCTTTACCGACCTTTATCTGTTCGAATTTAAAATGTTATCAATGGGAGAATATAACAAATATACTTGCTATGATTGCATCATAAGTTAAATAAGATATAAATGAAATGCTTTTTCTGTCTGATACTACTTTGCTCTGGCCAATTAAAAACACTACCTTTAGCAAAAAACAAGTGTTTTTATTACTATATTCATAACTTTTACACTTATATTAAGCAAATTGGTTATATGTTTTTTGTTGATAGAACTTAAAAATCTTTTCTGCAACATACATATAAATTGAACGCGGGTGCTCTGGATTTACAGGACCGATGCCTATCAGATCACACAGTTCATTTTCCACTAAAACGTCAACATTACCATTATAATATTTATCCGCACATTCTTTTAGATTATCATTAATGATAGCTTTAATTTCTAATAAGTTTTTATTTTCATAATTTTTTGAAAAAACTATCTCTAATGCTCTATTTAAAGATTTAAAATCAGATGGACCAGTTACACTTTTAGTAGCCATTGCTTTTTCCTCCTTACATAATTCCTGTAAAATCTTTTTTGTTCCTTCAGGCTTATCCATAGTAAAAAATTGAATTCCTGGAGCACCTTGCTCCATTAGTTTCTTGCACATAGATAAAGTATGTTCTTCAAGTATTTTACCAATGGCATCGTTATCATCTTTATAAGATTCGAGTTTATCATTTAATTTTTTAGGAATTTCTATACCCATCTGCTTTGAGACAAATTTAATCTGTCCATATTTATCCATGGGCATTACTCCAGGAATAATAGGAATATCTATGCCTATTTTTTTTGCGTTCTCCACAAATTCTAAAAATACCTCTGTGTCAAAAAATAATTGAGTAACTATATAATCTGCTCCATTGTCAACCTTAATTTTTAAGTGCTTGATATCTTCATCTCTATCAAGGCATTCGGGATGACCATTTGGATAACCGGCAACAGCAATTCCAAAATTCGTTGGTGATGCCTTATAATTTTTTTCTACTGAAGATAATATATATTCTCCCTCGTTTAGCAGTTTTATCTGCTTAACAAGTTCACTGGCATACCTGTGTCCTTGTGGATGAGGTTTAAATTCTTTTTGACCCATGGGTGGATCACCTCTTAGTGCAAAAACATTCTCAATTTCATTAAACTTCATTTCCATTAGTAAATTTTCAATATCTTGTTTTGATTTGTTGACACAGGTAAAATGAGGTATGCATTCAATTCCATATTTTTCCTTTAATCCTGCAGCAATGGCTATTGTACCTCCTCTTAAGCTCCCCAATGCTCCACCAGTAATACTAATAAATGCTGGATTAAATGGCATTAAATTATCTAAAGTATCAAGTATTGCATCCATTGATTCGCCATTTCTTGGTGGAAATACTTCTAATGAATATACTGGTTTTCCCATTGAATATAATTCAGATGCTTTCATACCCAACTCCTTTCTCTAAAACAATAATTAATTAAAAATATTTTCCGGAAATAAGTATTGTAATTACTATGTAACATTAGATACATATTATTGTAACTATTATTACATACATATGATATTAATTCAATAGAATTAATAGAAATATTTGTAGTAAGACTTAAGTAATAGGGGGTTTTTTATAATCTTATCGGCCATGTCCTTAAATACTCAGATTTTTCCATATACAAAGACACTCTTTTTATTTCTTCATCTGTTGCACCTGAAAGTTGGATGATTTTGTCAGCGGAATACCCTTTTTCAAGGCAAGATAAGATTAAATCAAGTTTTTTATATGATATCCCAAGTGCTTCTTCATCAACCAGTCCAGGTATTAGATCAGGGCTTGGCGCTTTTTCTAATATATAATCCGGTAATTTTAAATATTTAGACAAACTGAAAACCTGAGTCTTATATAAAGATATTATGGGCATTATATCTGCAATACTATCACCGTATTTTACAAAAAATCCTGTAAGCCACTCACTTTTATTTGCACACCCTGCAAGCAAATAATTGTTAAGTTCAGAGTAGTAAAATAAAATTGTGCTTCTAAGCCTGTGCTTGATTCTATAAAAAGCTATTGCTTTTGATAGTTCCTTATCACTGCTTCCTTCCAGATTTGCCAGGAATATATCTTTTTGTAGTCTTGAAGATAAATCTTTTCTTTTCTCGTAAACATATTTTTCAATAAAACTTCTTCTAAAAAAGAAAGTGGGAGGATAAAGTCTGTATACACCTATTAAGGATAATATATTGGTTATTTTTTTATAAATGATCCT
>JAMDDL010000083.1 GCA_023488645.1 Actinomycetota bacterium
TTGATATTGTAAAAAAATTAAAGCCTTCAAATAGAGGAGAACTTGAAATAACAGATGTTAATAATGAGTACATCAGACGCGGAAGTATGACTTACTCCATCCTTAAAGGATGGTGGACAGATGCCGGCACTTTTGAATCCTTATTTAAGGCAAGCTGCCTCATTGCAGAACAAACCAACAAACAAAAATAATAGATATTTTGTCCTCACCTGGAAATCTTAGTGCAAATTGTTGCATCGATGACAAGCTCGGCAATAAGTGAAATTTTATAATGGGGCAACTTGCAGCATAACTGGCTCAGGGCTTTTTGGTATTCTGGATAGATTGCATAAAATACTTTATTTAAAAGAATTAAAGGATTTTAGAGTATCTTAACTTAATTACTTATAATTTATTGTTATTCCTTATTAAACATTTAAATGAGATATAAGATTTTAGGAAAAACCAATCTAAAAGTTTCTGAACTTGCTTTTGGAGCAATACAAATAACTAGAATTGACCAAAAAGAAGCAATAAATCTTATACGTTTTGCTTATGATTCGGGAATTAATTTAATTGACACAGCAAGTTCTTATTTTAACAGTGAGGAGATTTTAGGAAAGGCATTAAAAGGTATAAGAGAAAAAGTTTATGTAATTTCAAAGTCGGGGAAAAGAGATAAAAAGAATTTTCTACAGGATTTTAACACAAGCTTAAAAAGACTTAAAACAGATTATATTGATTTTTATTTATTTCACGGCATTTCGAAAAATAATGAATTCGATCAGATTGAGGAAGCAGGAGTTATTGAAGCATTAGTAAAGGAAAGGGATAAGGGAAAGGTAAGATTTATAGGGTTTTCCTGCCATAATCCAGCGGTTATCGAAAAATTTTTTAAAGTTAAAGATTTTTCAATACTTATGATTCCATTAAATTTTATAACAACTGAATACGTTGAAGAAAGTCTTCTATATAAATTTAATCAAAATAAAACAGGACTACTTGCAATGAAACCTTTTGGTGGTGGAAGACTTATGGATATTGAAATTTGTTTTAAATTCCTAAGGCAATATCCTCAAGTGATTCCGGTTGCTGGTATGCAATCAATAGATGAATTAAAGCAAAATTTAATTTATATTGGGAAAGACGATAATTTGACTAAAACAGATCATAAACGAATCAAAGAATTATCGGAAGAGCTGGGTACAAAGTTCTGCAGGGGATGTGGCTACTGCATGCCTTGCAAAGAGAAGGGAATTGAAATAACAGATATAAATTTTATAGAAGTTTATTACAAACAATTTCCTCATGATGTTTTCTGGAACATTGGTTTGGATAAAAAAGTTGAAGTTGCAAGGAAGTGTATTGAGTGTGGAAAATGCAGTGAGAAATGTCCATTTGATCTTGATGTTTCAGAAATAATAAAGAAGAATATAGCTTTTTTTGATGGTTTGAAGAAAGTCTAATGGCTTATTTTATTTTCTAATTTTATTTATTATTCTTATACAAGTTTAAACACATCTTTTAAGCATTTTTAGTTTACAACTCATCAACTGCCACAATTAATAAAAGCTAAATTCCACTTGCTTTGATTATTAATAATTGTTCATAGAATAATAGTATAATAAGTACATGTAAATATTTTCTAATTTTATAAAGAGGAAAAACATAAACAAGTATTTATTTGAAATTAGTTGTTAAAGTAGTGAAAAATAATGAATAAAATTTAAATAAAAATGATGAGATGCACAAAATATAATGTTTTCATTAGAGAATTTTTTAAGGACAAGTTTCAGAAGATTATTAACAAGAGAGAAAGAGCTTGTGCTTGAAGCCAAAATTCCTTCACTTGAGGAATTAAATGAGAAATTTGAGGATATTAAGGAATTTGGGCTTTATCTTCATATTCCTTTTTGTGAACAAATATGTCCTTACTGCCCTTATAACAAAGAGATTTATAAACCTGAAACAGCAGAAGCATATGCCAATGCTGTCAAAAGGGAAATTGACTTTTATTCTGACGTGGTTGGTGATAAGCCTGTTACTTCCTTTTATATTGGTGGAGGAACCCCTACAACAATGCTCTATAGCGGCCTTGAAGAGATACTGGATCATATCTTTGTTATCTTTAATATGCAATGTGAGATTCACATGGAAAGCCATCCAAGTCATTTAACATCAGAAAATCTCAATGCTATCATTGATATGGGTGTTAAACATCTTAGTATGGGGGTGGAGGCACTACAAGACAAACATCTAAAGACGCTGGGTAGACCATATACGGCAGAAAAAATAAAGGCTGCAGTAGAATATGCTGTTAACATGGACTTTGAATGTGTCAATGCAGACTTTATGTTTGCATTGCCAAACCAAACTTATGACGAGGTAGAACAAGCAGGTCAAGCTTTGGTTGATATGGGTGTTGATCAAATTGCAGCTTACCCGCTCTTTAGATTCCCATATACTAAAATGGGGGGAAATTCCAAGGAGAGCAATTACAATATATCTACGGTATTTAAAAGACGAAAAATGCTTGGCATTCTTGAGAATATTTTTTATGATGCCGGCTTTGAGAGAACTTCTGTCTGGGCATTCACAAAAAAAGAAGTTCCAAAATACTGTTCTGTGACAGTACCTCTTTATATTGGTCTTGGTGCCAGTGGTGGAACATGTCTAAAGGATATTTTTTATCTAAACACTTTCAATGTTTCTGAATATATCAGTGCGATTGAGAATGAAGTAATGCCAATTGCCTTATCACTTAATCTCTCGGAAAGCATGCAGATGGCATGGTGGTTTTACTGGAGAGTTTATGAGACTGGATTTAGAAGAAGTGATTTCAGGAAAAGGTTTAGGAGAGAGTTTGATGAGGTCTATGGAAAATACATAAATCCACTGTCTTCCTTTGGATTCTTAAAAGATGATGGAGACCGAATAGTTCTTACAGATAGAGGGGCATATTGGCTGCATGCAATTGAGGATTTATTTTCAATAAATTATATAAGTAAATTATGGGGGACTTCAAAGCAAGAGCCCTGGCCTGAAAAAGTTATTTTGTAATAGAATTAAAATAAATTTGATTATAATAATGAGACAAATATTGTACGGAATTAAATATTTAATCGACTATCATATCTTTAAAAAAAATACTCCACTTATTGCTGGCTTAACTTTGACTGACAAATGTAATTTACATTGCCGGCACTGCAAAGTAGCTAATACTGGAAAAGAAAATTTAAGTTTTAAAGAATCCATTACTATACTTAATTCATTTTACAAAGAAGGAGGCAGATCAATTTATTTTCAGGGTGGTGAACCATTTATGTGGCATGACGGGGAACATTGTCTGGAAGATCTTGTTATGCAGGCTCATGAAATCGGATATCTGACAACAGTTATTTACACAAATGGCACGATCCCAATAGAAACATCAGCTGATACTGTATTTATCAGCATAGATGGACTTCAAAAAACTCATGACTTTTTACGCGGGAAAACATTTGATAGAATAATGAGAAATATTCAACAGTCAGAGCACCCTTCTCTTTATATAAATTTTACAATTAATAATTATAACAAAGATGAAATAGAAGCATTTTGCGAACATGTAGATAGAATAGATCAGATACGCGGTATATTTTTTTATTTTCATACACCTTATTATGGATATGATGATTTATATATAGAAGCTCCTGAAAGAGGTGAAATTTTAATTAGGTTATTAGATTTTAAAAAGAAATACAAAATATTAAATTCAAGAGCAGGTATAAAGTCAGCAATAAATAATGAGTGGAAGAGACCCCTAAACATATGCCGTGTTTACGAAAAAGAGAAGATGTACGAATGTTGCAGTTTTCCAGGAAACCCTGAATTATGCAAGAACTGCGGATATTTAAGTTATGCTGAAATAGACCAGACATTAAAATTAAAGCCATCAGCTATTTTCAATGCATTAAAATATTTTTAGTTCTAATTTAAGGGAGCAATTCTATAAGAAAATTATGTTCTATCTTTTTTAGGACTTTTAGAAGGTCATTTTAAATATTATATCTGATATTGTAACTTATTAGAATTAAGTGATATTTGTAAAATATGTTTTCATTTATTTAAGAAATTTTTTAAATATCATTTTTTTTATTATAATTGTTATAATGATTAAAAATATTTTTGAATTTTAATAAGATGAAAAAATTCATAAAAATATTCATTCCAATTTTACTTTTCTTAGTAACTTTCTGCTTCTCAAATATTTTAGTTGCCTGCACAAATAAAGAACCATTTAGTGAACAGTCGTGGACTGATAGTTATAAAATTTATAAGGTAGGTCTAAATATTCAAATTAAACCTGAAAGGATGCAGGAATTAATCAATTGGAACGGCCAAAGTATAAGATGGATTTCAATTATTAAGAGTGACAATGTCTGGAGAATAAGTAGTATTGCCACCGGCCCATAATATTTAATTATTTTTATTGATATTCGGACATTTATAAAATAAATTCCAGTCCAGACTTTTTAATATGTTATAATAGTTTTGCTATTTACCTATGCTAAAATAGCGAGATAAAGGCTCTTGATTTTATAAATTATCTTCCTCAATCGGTTATATTTGAAGCAAAACCTTCACCTGAAAATATCCTTATAGTAGAGCCTGGCGGAGGGCTTGATGTCCTTGGAGCTCTTTATTTTACGGAAGGGGAAGAAAGAGAAAAAGCAATTCATACTGATGATGGAAATAAAGAAATAGTTAATATTATTACGATTTTTTCAAAAAAATAGTGGAAGCCGATGTACAAGAGAGGGAGGCTTTTTATAAAGATTATTATTTTAATATAAAACCTTCCACAGATGATCACAGATGATAATCCATATTTTATTAAATGTGAGTTGGTTGTATGATAATAAAAATATAATCCAAAATTTTGCTGTAGAAATTGTGAGTATGGCTAGAAATAGTCTTAATTATTGAAATTTAATATGATAAATTCATATTCTTTTGGAAATATAATAATTGATGGTAAAAGATTTACAAAAGATCTTATTATTTTTCCTGATAAAATAAATTCAAACTGGGGAAGAGAATCAGGTCATTTATTAACTCAAGATGATATTGCTGAAATTTTAGATTATAAACCTGAAGTATTGATTATTGGCACGGGTGCACATGGTTTTATGAAAGTTGATGATAAGTTAAAGAATAAATTAAAAATTTTAGGTATAGAATTTATAATTAAGATAACTTCGGAAGCAA
>JAMDDL010000218.1 GCA_023488645.1 Actinomycetota bacterium
AAGCTCCCTTAGGATACAGGCAACTTACTCCCTTTATGTCATTTAATCCGTCAACAATTAATTTGCTTCTTTTTTTAAAAACTTCTGCCATTTTTATTGAGTCGTCCTGGGGACCCTTTAATGCTTCGATAGCTGCAATTTGAGTAAATGTAGCTGTACATGAAACTGAATTTGTCCCGAGATTTGCAATGTGAGCTGCAATATCCCTGTTAAAAATTCCATATCCTATTCGCCAGCCTGTCATGGAATATGTTTTGGAAAATCCATCAAGAATTATGGTTCTTTCTTTCATGCCCTTAATAGAGGAAATGCTGTTAAACTCTCCATCATAAACAATTCCGCTGTATATTTCATCAGAGAAGATTATAATGTTGTGTTTTATTGCAAGTTCTGCAATTGCCTGCAAATCTTTTTGCTCAATTACTCCACCGGTAGGATTATGAGGTGAATTAAGTATTATCATTTTTGTTTTGGGAGTTATAATACTTTCCAGGTAATTTACGTCAATGCTGAAATTTTTTTCTTCAATTATGGGAATTGGAACAGCTACTGCATCAATAAAATTAATAAGTGACTCATAAATGGGAAAGCCGGGGTTTGGATATATTACTTCATCGCCCGGATTAATTAATGCAAATATGGAAAAAAATATTATCGGCTTTCCGCCAGGAGTTACTACAACCTCATCAGGATCAACTTTTATTTTTCTTGTTTTTGAAATATGTCTTGCTATTTCCTCCCTTAATGCAGGAAGTCCTGCAGAAGGATTATAATGAGTGTAATTGTCCCTGATTGCCTTGATCCCTGCTTCCTTTATGTTCTCGGGTGTATTAAAATCAGGTTCTCCGATTGCAAAACTTACAATATCCTTACCCTGACTTTTCAGTTTATTTACTTCCGTAAGAACTTTAAAGGCATTTTCAGTTCCAAGATTTTCAATCCGTTTTGCCGTTTGCACGTATTTCTCCTTGCTGTAATAAAATTATAAAAAAATAAATCATAACTCAAACAATTTATGTTCTCATATGATTTTTAAAGTAAATAAATTTTTATTATACTTTAATACCTGAATTTAATAAATTAGGAAAAAATAATTTCATGCATCTGCCTTATAGGTTTTATATACATCAAATTCTTTCATTTTTCAGAGAACCTTTTTTATTATTTAATTCCTGGTAAAATAACAAAGTATAATGAATGTTAAAAATAGAAAAAATCATACTAAAAATTTTAAATTTGACTACTGATTATAAAGACTTTAATCTAAGCTTTGAAGAAATAAACTTTGAGCTTTTTAACAAGTCCTTTCCTGTATCTTTAATCATTCGAATTTGTTCTGTTCCATTCTTTTTAACTGCATAAGTGTCATACCGGATAACCAGACCAGATCTATTGGCAAGCAGCCTCTTGTTGTATCATTAAATGGTATTGCAGCACCCTGAATGGTTGAACCATAATAGCCTGCGTTTGCAAGCCTGTGGATAGCTTTTAAAGTTATATTTGCCGAATTAAGTTCAGGAAATATTAGAACATTTGCCTGTCCTGCAACTTCACTATCAGGACTCTTCTTTTGTGCGACATCCGGAAATACAGCGGCATCAAACTGCAGCTCTCCATCTATCTTTATTTGGGGATTTATTTTTTTTACTTGATCTACAACTTTTTTTATCTGGTCTATCTTTTCACTTTTTGAGCTGCCTTTAGTTGAATAGGACAGCATTGCAATTTTAGGTTCACCTTTAAAATATGCTTTGGCTGTTTCATAACTTAAAAGAGTTATATCAAGAAGTTGTTCTTCATTTGGTTCAGGAATAATTCCAACATCAGCTAAAAGAAACTGGCCATTTAATCCATAAGGGCAATTCGGAATAATTTCGAGTACGGCAGCACTCAGGTATCTTTTTTTCTGCCCTGCTTGAATTATCTGAATCAGAGGTCTCAACATTGCTTCTGTTGAGCTGAGTGAGCCGCTTATCCCGCACTGTGCATCACCTGATTTTATCATAAGTGCAGCAAAATAATTATTATTAAGTATCATTTCTTCTGCCTGTTCTTCAGTTATTTCTTTTTGCCTGCTTTTAAATAAATCTATAAGAAGGTTTTTGTAATCATTAAACTTCCTGGATTTAGAAGGTTCTATTATTTCAATGGTATCAGTATTTATAATTCCGCATTCTTTTATATTTCCATTTATTATATTTTCTTTCCCAATTAAAATAGTTTTGCTGTTATTGAAATTTTTAAATATTTTTAAAGCATGAGCAAGTCTTATGTCTTCACCATCAGGATAAACTATGTCCTTGTTATATCCCTTTATTGAAGACACAATATACTCTTCAAATTCATTTCTTATTATTTTATCCTGCAATTATCCTCCAGACTATGCAATTGAAATAGCAAAAATTATAGCCTTAACTATTTACTGATAAAAAGTAAAATAACCTTTATATATCCGGAATAAATATCCGGGCTCCAAAAAAGCTGTACCTGAACCTTTTGCAGACATAATATATGCAAAAATATCCCTTCTGTCTAAAGCTGGATGCTTAAATAATTATATCTTATAGTATAAAACCTTCTCCATATTTTAATATTTTTACTGCACCCCCGGGATAAAACTTTTTCATGGCTTCCACAAAATTCCTGTGACTTCCAAAATCATGTTTTGCAAAAGTCCAAGAATAACAAGGTATGGTTACTCCTGGTTTAATAATCTTTGCATAACAAGCAGCTTATACCGGATACATGTTCCCATATGCTCTATTTATTGGAGTTTGGCAACAAGCCCTAAATTTTACATTATCAAATCTAAAAATCTAAAAATTTATTGACAATATAATATTTAAGTTTTAATATTTATATTGTTACTGGCTGAGCCAGTGAGCTATTAAACATATAATACAATATCTAAATAATTATTTCAAAAATATATTTAAATTAAAAAGATAACTTCTTAAAACGATTGGGGAATTATTACGAGAGCTGCAGTACTAAAATATATAGGTAAATCATTAGAAATACAAGATATTCCAATTCCAGAACCAAATAGTGATGAAGTTCTTGTTGAAACAAAAGCTTGTGGTATTTGTGGTACTGATTTACATATTATTGATGGATGGGGATATACACCTATATTACCTTTTATTCAAGGACACGAACCTTCAGGAATTGTAGCCAAGATGGGAAAAAATGTAAAAGGATTTAATATTGGCGATAGAGTTGTTACAAATAATTTTTATACTTGTGGAAAGTGTTTTTATTGCAGAACTAATAGAGAGACTCAATGTTTAAATCTTAGCGGGATACTTGGTGTACTCAATTATAATGGTGGGTTTGGTCAGTTTTTTAAAATTCCTGCAAAGCAATTATTTCATTTACCTGAAATAATAGAATTTACCGAAGGTGCAATTATTGCTGATGCCGTTGTAACCGCTGTGCATGCAATAAAACAAGCTAGATTAAAGCCGTTAGAAAATGTTTTAGTTATGAGTGTTGGTGGTATTGGTTCGTGTATAATTCAAATTTGTAAAGCTTATGGTGCGAATGTGACAACGGTTGTTAGATCTGATATTAAGGAAAAAAGGGCATTTGAGGTGGGATCAGATGGTGTTTTTAATAGTAAAAAAATTGATATTGCATCAGAAATAAAAAAAAGGTTTGAAAAAGGTGGTGTAGATTGTGTCTTTGATTGTGTTGGCAGTGAAGAAACTTTAAAAAATAGCTTACTATGTTGTGCAAATGGCGGAAGACTCATAATAATAGGATATACACAAGAACGATTACAGCTTGATCCAAGACTGGTTGCTGTACATGAAATTGAAATTATAGGTTCTAGATGTGGCGGTAGACAGGATACTATTGAAGCTATAGATTTTGTATCTAAAAAAGATTGGAAATCTGTAGTCTCGGATATATTTCCTCTTGAGAAAGTTAACGATGCTCTTAAATTTTTGAGGGATGGAAAAGCCTTGGGCAGAATTGTGATAACTTATTAACTATATTAAGATAGGAGAGAAATGGACAAATTAATAATAACCGTAACTGTTGATTCTTCTATGTCTTATCCGGATAATCCCTTTTGTCACAGTATAGAGGATGTCAAGTGGTTTGCAGATGAATATATAAGAGCAGTAAATGCAGGTGCTAGTATATGTCATGTTCATGGAGTTCACTGGCTTGAAGATGAAGTTCAGCCTGATGGAAGAAAATTATCAAAAATTGATTTTAATGGTTGGCAGGAATTACATGACAGGATTAAGGATAAATGTAATCCAATAATGCAATATGGTATTGCCAGTGCTCGTATGAGCGATAAGATAAAATTAATGAACCAAAAACCTGATTTAATGTCATATTGTTTTAATTCTCATGATGAGTATTTTCAGCCTGACCCATCGAAACCACCCAAAGAAATATACGCATTACACCCAAGGGGAGAATTAAAAACTTTTTTACAATCTTGTTTGGATAAAGGTGTAAAACCAGAATGTGAGTGTTTTCATACAGGTGCTTTTTTCAACGTTTCAGCTTTCCAAGAAGAAGGATTAATAAAGGATAAAGCATGGCTTACTTTGTTTGTATCATGGCCTGGTGGATCTTGGACTCCTCCAACACCTAAGGCACTTATAAACTTGGTTGACCATCTACCTAAAAACAGTAATTTTAATGTAAGTGTCATGGATTACAATCCCGGTTTAGATTGGCAGATATTGACTGTTGCAATAATATTGGGTGGTCATGTAAGAGTTGGATTTGAAGATAACCCATTTTTAGAAAAAGGTTTATATGCAAAAACTAACGCGGAACTTGTTGAAAAAATAGTTACTATCTCCAAATTGTTAGGAAGAGAAATTGCAAGCCCAGATGAAGCTAGGGAGATAATAGGTTTGAGAAATTGATTGGTTATTTTTTATAGGAGTTTCAATTTAAGGTTGAAAAATTCTATGTTATTGAGATGAAAGAATAGATCATAATTGAGGGTTTTAAGATTTGAAGGAGGTGATATTAGTAAATTCTGAATATATATTTTTTAAAAACAATAAATATTATACGGGGAGGTAAAGTCTGAAAGAAAATTAAATTGGCAATATATATTTAAAAAATAAAACAGACTTAAGGACAATGGGTTTTTTCTTCTGATTGTGCAACACCTTTACAA
>JAMDDL010000141.1 GCA_023488645.1 Actinomycetota bacterium
ATAACTAAGTAACAATTAAATTAATAACAGGAGAAGGATTTTGAGGTTTTCGCAGTATTTTTTACCAACTCTAAAGGAAGATCCAGGCGATTCGGATATTATCAGTCATTCCTTAAGCATAAGAGCAGGTCTTATCAGGAAAATAGCTTCAGGATTATATGCATTTCTTCCGGCAGGATACAGGGTCTTAAAAAAAATTGAAAACATTGTAAGGGAAGAAATGAATAATGCCGGGGCGCAGGAAATTTTAATGCCTGTAATTCAGCCTGCAGAAATATGGCAGCAGTCAAACAGATGGGATGAATACGGAAGCGACATGTTTAAGCTGGCTGACAGAAATGAAAGAGATTTTTGTCTTGGACCCACACATGAGGAGATGATTACAACTCTTACTGCTGCAGATATTTATTCCTATAAGGATCTTCCGGTTAATTTATACCAGATTCAGGTTAAGTTCAGGGATGAAATCAGGCCAAGGTATGGACTGATGCGTGCAAGAGAATTTATAATGAAGGATGCTTACAGCTTTGCTGCCTCTGAGGAACAGCTTGATAAGGATTATGAAGCAATGTATGCAGCATATTCCAGAATAATTGAAAGGATTGGTCTTAAATACAAGGTAGTAGAAGCAGATACAGGGCTTATAGGAGGAAAATCTTCACATGAATTTGTAATTCTTGCACAAAATGGTGAAGAAACCATAGCTTATTGTGATAAATGCGGATATGCTGCAAATACAGATAATGCAAAGTTCAGGTTAAAGACTATTTTCGGTGAAAGTAATGGCGCGGATAAGGAAAACAAAAATCTTGAAGAAGTATACACACCAGACGTCAAAACAATTGAAGAACTTTCAAATTATTTGCAGGAGCCTCCTCAAAAAATTATAAAAACCATAGTTATAAAAAACATGGAAGGCAGTGTTTTTGCTTTTCTTCTTTCAGGTGACAGGACTTTAAATATCAGTAAAGCGGAAAAATATCTGGGTGCAAAACTTGAATTCATAAATGAGGAAGATAATGTACATAAACTGCCGATTGGGTTTGTCGGTCCGGCAGGACTGAAAAAGGAAATTAAAATTTATGCAGATTATTCAATACACGGCAAATCAAATTTAATAAGTGGAGCAAATAAAATCAACTACCATTATAAGAATGTTAATATTGAAAGAGATTTTGATGTAAATGGCTGGGGAAATTTCACGTACCCTGTTCCCGGAGATTTATGCGAAGACTGCAACATGGAATTAAATTATGATAAGGGAATTGAAGTAGGACATATCTTTAAGTTAGGCACAAAATACAGTGAAAAATTAAATGGTAAATTTCTTGACGGTGACGGTAAATTAAAACCATACATAATGGGCTGTTACGGCATAGGTATTACAAGAATGCTTGCTGCAGCAATTGAACAAAGTCATGATGAAAAAGGAATAATCTGGCCAAAAAGTATAGCTCCTTTTACAGTAAGCATAATATCAACAAACATGAATGAGGAAAAGCTGAAGAATGCGGCAGAGCGAACTTATGAAATGCTGATGAAAAATAAAGTTGAAGTAATTTATGATGACAGGGATATAAGTGCTGGAATTAAATTCAAGGATTCTGATTTAACAGGTGTTCCGGTTAAGTTGATTTTTGGAAAAAAATTTCTCAAGGATGAAATAATAGATATTGAATACAGGAACAAAGCTGAAAAAATTGAAATAAAATTAAATGATTTGGAAAACTTCTTAAAAAAATTAACATCACTAAATGAATGAATTATTCTTTCAATCCTTACAACCCACAAATAAAACTGAAGGGAATTTTAGAAAAGATTATTTATAAAAATCCTGAAAATAATTATATTGTTGCCAGATTCAAAATTGATAATGAAAATAACATTGAGACTGTTTTCGGTTCAATAATAGAAGTTAATGCCGGTGAGCATATTGAAATCACGGGTGAATTTGTAAACAACCCTAAATACGGCCGTCAGTTTAAAATGACGAATGCAAATATACTTCCCCCTGCAACAAATGAAGGTATTGAAAAATACCTTGGCTCCGGTCTTATAAAAGGTGTCGGCCCTGCAACGGCAAAAAAAATTGTATCTCATTTTAAGGAAAAAACTCTTGAAATTCTTGATAATGATATTAACCGCTTAAATGAAATTGACGGGTTTGCTTTAAAAAGAATTAAGAAGATAAAAGAGGAATGGGCAGCGCAGTCAAAGATAAAAGATATCATGATTTTTCTGCAGTCTCTGGAAATAACTCCCGCTTATGCAAAAAAAATATTTATAAAATACGGAAATGACTCAATTAACACTATCAGAAAAAATCCTTTTCAGCTTTGTGATGATATATTCGGCATCGGCTTTAAAATAGCAGACAGGATAGCAAAAAATGCAGGTATTGAGAAAAATTCCATTTTCAGAATAAGGGCAGGTATTTTATATATACTTGAACAGCTTCAGGAAGCAGGAAACTGTTACTTTCCTTATGAGCTGCTGCTTAATCAGGCAAAAGAATTTCTTGATGTTGAAATAAATGATATTAAAAAAACCCTGAATATCCTTGAAACAGAAAAAGATATTATAATTTCAGATAATAAGATATATCTTACACAAACATTTCTTGATGAAAAATTTGTTGCCGGTCAGCTTGTCAAATTAAAAGCGGAGCCTTCAAAAACAAATTTGAATTTGATAAGTATTGAAAGTCAGATCAGGGAAATTTCAAAATTTTACAGAATGGAAATAGATGAAGATCAGCAGGAGGCAATAAAAAGTGCTGTTTATGAAAAGATATTAATAATTACGGGAAGCCCCGGTACAGGAAAAAGTACAATTTTAAATTATGTTTTAAAGATTCTTGAAAGGGATAATAAAAGAGTAAAACTGGCTGCTCCTACAGGAAGGGCTTCAAAAAGACTTTCTGAGACAACAGGCAGGGAAGCTAAAACAATCCACAGGCTGCTGGAATACAATCCAAAATTAAATACTTTTTCAAGAAATAAGTTTAATAAGCTTTCCTGTGATTTACTCATTATTGATGAAGCTTCAATGATAGATATAAAGTTAATGAAAAATCTTCTTGAAGCCATTGACTTGCGGACGAAAATTATCTTTGTAGGAGATGCAGACCAGCTTCCTTCCGTAGGTCCGGGAAATGTTTTAAATGACATGATAAATTCCGGAGTATTTAAAATAGTCAGATTAAATAAAATTTACAGACAATTTGGCAAAAGCAGAATCATATACAATGCCCACAGAATCAGGGATGGCATATACCCGAACCTGTTTAGCAAGGCTGATGACGAAAATGTTAATGATTTTTACTTTATAGAAAAACAGGAGCCCGAGGAAGCTGTTAATGTCATTTTAAAGATGCTTTATTATAATTTGCCACAAAAATTCGGGTATGATCCTTTAAAGGATATTCAGATACTGGTTCCTGTAAATAAAGGAATTGCAGGTGTGGAGAATTTAAACTTGAAAGTTCAAGAAAAGTTTAATAAAAATTCAGTAAAAATAATACGCGGGCATACGGAGTTCCGATTAAATGACAAGATAATTCAGCTAAAAAATGATTATGAAAAAGATGTATATAACGGTGATATAGGATTTATAAGAAATATAGATTTTAATTTACAGGAATTTAAAGTTGATTTTGGCGATAAGGTTGTTACTTATAATTTTTATGATACAGATGAAATTAGCCTTTCTTATGCAATTTCTATTCATAAATCCCAGGGTTCTGAATTTAAATGTGTAATTGTTCCGATACTTACATCTCATTACATGCTTCTTCAAAGAAACCTTTTATATACCGCTATAACCAGAGCTAAGGAGCTTGTTGTATTGATCGGAAGTAAAAAAGCAATAGGAATGGCGGTTAGCAAAAATAATGTTGAAAACAGGTATACCAGATTAAATAACCTGCTGTCTATGCTTAACACCTGTTGAACTTTTTTATTTTCATGCTATAATCATTCAAAGATTTATATTAAATTTAACTAATAAATTTAGTGGGCAGAAAAACCCACTATTTTTATTATTTTAGCAAATTTTTTAATAGCAGGTGAGTAAACTTGAATAAAGAATTAATAATTGCATTAAAAGAACTTGAAAGGGAAAAGGGCATAAATCTTGACATATTGATTGATGCTCTTAAGGTTGCTCTTGTTTCTGCATACAAGAAGAATTATAAGGTTAATTTTAATGCCAGAGTAGATTTGGATTTTGATTCAGGAGAAATTAAGGTGTTTAAAATTCTTGATGAAGATGTAGCTGAAAAAGAAGGCATTTCTGAAGTGGATGTTACACCGGAAAATTTTGGCAGAATTGCAGCTCAGACAGCTAAGCAGGTTATAACACAAAAGATAAAGGAAGCTGAACGGGAAGTAATGTATGACGAATATAAGGAACGTGCCGGAGATATGGTTATAGGCATTATACAGCAGCATGATGCAAGATGGACTCTTGTTGATCTGGGGAAAGTGGAGGCATTACTTCCCTCAAATGAACAGGTACCCGGTGAAAAATACAAACATGGAGAAAGAATAAAATGTTATATATCGGAAGTCAGAAAAACCACAAAAGGTCCCCAGGTTATTGTATCAAGAACACACAGTGGTTTGATAAGGAGACTTTTTGAGCTGGAAGTTCCTGAAATTTATGAAGGTATTGTTACCATTAAAAGTATAGCAAGAGAAGCAGGGCATAGAACTAAAATTGCCGTAAGCTCAAGTGAAAAAAATGTTGATCCTGTTGGAGCATGTGTTGGGCCGAAAGGCTCAAGAGTCAGGATGGTAGTAGATGAGCTTGCAGGTGAAAAAATTGATATTGTACAATATAGTGATGATATTGTAACTTTTATAAAAAATGCATTAAGCCCTGCAAAAGTAATAAAAGTTTTAACTGATGAGGAAACAAAATTTGCTCTTGTGGTTGTTCCAAATGAACAGTTATCACTTGCCATTGGAAGAGATGGTCAGAATGCAAGGCTTGCAGCTAAATTAACTAACTGGAAAATAGATATAAAAAGTGAGTCTCAATATGAAGATGAACTTAATGCAGCAAGAAATGAAAGGAAAAA
>JAMDDL010000032.1 GCA_023488645.1 Actinomycetota bacterium
GAAAATATAAATATGCTTCTTAATCTAAAAGCAAAATACCTTTCTGTTTGTTTTAGTGAAAAGGACCGTCAATTTGGTGGTAAGGGAAAATACAGGAAAACACGATTGGGTACATATTTGTATTTTTCTTCTGAAGATGAAATAAAAAAACTTTTTAGTTCATATTTTAATATACTTGATTTAAAAACAATAGAAATTAGCGGAAAACTCATTCCCCATTTTGCAATATATGCTCTTATGGAAAAGAAATATGGGTTTTAAAGCTTAGTTGTAGTAAATTTTTATTATATTTTATTATAATTAATTTTCCAGCAACTTTCTCATTATAAGTGCATGGGTTCCGTCATGGTAATAATTAGGTACAATTTTTAAAGGATAAAAATCAAAACTTTTCCAAAAACAAATACCTTCAGAGTTTGTTATTTTAACTTCCAATTCTGCAATCTTTATATGAAAATTTTTCAATTGATTAAAAGTATAATTTACAAGAGCACTTCCAATGCCTTTACACCTGTAAACCGGGTCAACAGCAATGGATATAATTCTTCCTTTCTTCCAATAATTACAAGTTACCATATAACCTGCAATTATTTTGTTTATCTCTGCAACAATAAACAAATCAGAACACTTATGATATAAACTTAGAAATGTATTTTCGGAAAATGTATCTGTAGTAAAAGAGTTACACTCAATTTCCATAATCCTATTTAAGTCTTTCAAAGAAAATTTCCTTATACTTATAAGAAAATTATTATTAATTTTCATTTAATCTAATATTTCTTCATATGATTTTTATAAATCAACTATCGTAGTTCTGCAAATAATTATGAGCTAATCTTACTGGCTCTGGAATCCTGAATTTACTTACATCAAGAGTAAATTTTATGGCTGAACTTAGGCTTATTTTATGACCCTGAGATATGAAAACAGGTTTTATATAATCTTTTGTAACAAGTGCTGCACCTATAATTTCATCATTCTCTTTTAAAAAGCTATACTCTCCTTTATATATTAGGGAGTCTTGATAATCACCACATAATTTTTTCTTTGCACATCCAATTGATGGTAAGTTAAATAAAATACCCATATGAGAGGCTATTCCTAATCTTCTTGGATGAGCATAACCATGTCCATCATAAAAAACTAAATCAGGAATATTTTTAATCTTTTTAAAACATTTCTCAATAATTGGCCCTTCTCTAAATACCAGTAACCCTGGAATATAAGGGGAATCAGACCTGGACTTACAGGTCTCGGCTTCAATAAGTGTTAATTCTGGAAAAGAAAATACTAAAACAGCACCAATAGCTAAATTTGAATTACTTATAAATTTTACATCTACACCAGCGATTTTTTTTACAATATTTATATCGTCGTATAAAATTATTTTATTAGCTAATTTTTTTTGAAGTCTGACAGCATCTCTATAATTTAAATTCCATGAGTGATGTTTTTTTATAATCATATAATTACCAAAATATCGTGGTAGAATATTATGAATGTTCAATCAGATTTTGTTAATATTTTCAATATGTTATCAATACTGTTTTTATAAATTTGCCTTGAAATCATAAAGCTTGTATTATGGTCTCCTTTAGTTTCTACAAGCTCTTTTTTACCATCAACAGTATCAAATAACTTTTCTGCGTGAGAAAACGGTATATAGCTATCACCAATGCTGTGAATAATAAGAATCGGACAATCTACACCTTTAAGATACCTGATGGTATCATACTCAAATTTTAAGAATTTTTTTACGGGAAGAAAGGGGTAAAGTTTTACTGCAATATCTTTTATGGAAGTAAAAGTTGAATCCAGAATAAGAGCTGCTGGGTTGTTCTTTTCTGCCAGCCTTGCAGCAATTGGACCACCCAGAGAATTTCCATAAATAACTATACTTGAGGGATAAGTATTTTTCTTGTTTACAAGATAATCCCATGCAGCTTCTGAATCAAGATATGTCCCTTCCTCTGTTGGAGCCCCTTCACTTTTTCCATAGCCACGATAATCAATTATAAAGGTTGAGATATTAAGACTGTAAAACATTTCAATAAACTCGATTTGATAAGATATGTTTCCTCCATTTCCATGGAAAAAAAGAAGTGTTGCTTTTGGATTTTCTACAGGGATATACCATGCAGATATTTTTATTCCATCAGAAGTTTCTAACATTAAATCTTCATAAAAAAGATCCAAATCAGAGGGTGTAGCAGCAATATCATTAGTTGGAAAATATACATATTTTGATTGATTAAAATAAAGATAAACAGCATAAACTATAAATAAAAAAAACAAGAAGATTATTACATATATAATTATAAATATTGGTTTTTGATATATCATTTCAGTAAATAAACTAATACAATTTTAAGTCTTTAACATTACTTTTTCTATTATTATCATGTAATATTATACTAATGCAGATTTATTGTTATTGTAAGAAACTCTTCTTTAATATTTCAAAGGAGGCTTTAATCATTGTTTTCAATGCTGTTAATCTTTTGAAAGGATGGAATGAAGCAAAGCGTAATGTCCAAAAAATCCAGAATTTTAATTTATATAATTTTTATAGTATTAATTTTCATCGGGCTTTTGGTATTTTTTCTACTGAAAAGCCAGACGGGAAATGATAAAAACACGGTTTCTGAAAATAAAAAATTACAGGTAGTGACTACCTTATTTCCCTTATATGATTTTGCTAAAAACATAGGACAGGATAAAGTACAGGTAACTTTGCTCCTGCCGCCAGGAGTTGAAGCACATTCTTTTGAACCAAAACCCAGCGACGTGCTTCTTATAAATAAAGCAGATATTTTTATATATACAGGTAAGTTTATGGAGCCATGGGCAGAAGATATTATTAAAAGTATAACAAATAAAAATCTTGTTGTTGTTAATGCCAGTAACGGCATTAATCTAATTTCTGCTGTTTTTAATAACCCGGATGAACCTGCCGGATCAATAGATCCTCATATCTGGCTGGATTTTGATAATGACAAAATGATTGTTAATTCAATTGCGGCAGCCTTTGTAAAAAAGGATCCTGAAAATAAATCATTTTATGAAAAAAATGCAAAAGAATACAACCTGCAGTTGACTGATCTTGATAAAGATTATAAATCCGCATTATCCTTATGCAAATCAAAAGAAATTATATATGCCGGTCATTATGCATTTGGATATCTTGCAAAAAGATACGGGCTTAAGTATCTTACAGCTCAGGGGGTATCTCCGGATGCTGAGCCAACTGCAAATGATCTGATAAATCTGGTTAACCAGATAAAAAAAGATAATATCAAGTATATTTTTTATGAGGAACTTGCAAGCCCCAAGATTGCTGAAACATTGTCAAAAGAAACAGGTGCAAAGCTGATACTTTTAAATGCCGCTCATAATATTTCCAAAGAACAACTGGAAAAAGGTATTACATTTATCTCTATAATGAAAAGTAATCTTGAAAATTTGAAAATCGGATTGGAGTATAAACAATAATTATGGACAGTGTTATAAAAGTTTCAGGGTTATCGTTCAAATATGATACGATGGATATCTTAAAAGATATATCATTTGATTTAGAAGTTGGAGACTATGTCGGATTGGTTGGATATAATGGATCAGGAAAATCAACACTTATTAAAGTTATACTTGGACTTTTAAAGCCTTATGCTGGTAGCATAATGCTTTTAGGACAGCCGCTAAAACAATTTAATTCCTGGAACAAAATTGGCTACATGCCGCAAAACATATCACTTTTAAATCCTATTTTCCCTGCAACAGTTGAAGAAGTAATTTCATTAGGATTATTATCAGGAAAAAAATTCCCAAAAATAATGACCGGTACAGATAAAAAGACTATTAATGAAGCTTTAGATTACTTAAATATTGTTGATTTGAAAAAGCAATTGATAGGTAATCTTTCCGGAGGACAGCAGCAAAAAGTATTTCTTGCAAGAGCTATCGTAACAAAACCTGCGCTTCTTGTTCTTGATGAGCCAAGCAATGCCCTGGACTCAACAAGCCGTGAACAGTTCTTTACAATTCTTCAGGAATTAAATAAAAAGCATGGAACATCAATTATTTTTATCACACATGACATAGGCCAAATAGGTAAATACGCTAATAAACTTATGTATCTTGAACATAAGATAGTTTTTTATGGCAGTTTAATAGATTTTTGTAAGTCTGATAATATGAGCAAACAATTTGGAACAGAAACGCAACATATAATTTGTCATCAGCATGATTAAAATAAAGTTAATATGAATTTTATAACTATTTTCCAGTATGGTTTTATTCAACGGGCTATAATAACCGGGACATTTGTAGCATTGCTTTGCTCGACTCTGGGGTTGTTTTTAGTTCTGCGCCGTCTTTCTCTTATCGGAGATGGACTTGCCCATATAAGTTTTGGCGGGGTCGCATTAGGATTGTTTTTGGGAATTCTTCCTATTTATATGGCTATTCCGATAGTCATACTTGGAGCTTTAACTATTTTAATGCTTATGGATAAAATAAAAGTTTATGGTGATGCGGCAATAGGGATCATTTCTTCAGTAGGTATTGCAGGAGGTGTTATACTTGCCAGCATATCTCATGGATTTAATCTTGATTTATTAAGTTATTTATTTGGCAATATCCTTGCTATCAGTACCGGTGAGATGTATCTGTCAATTGCTCTTTCTCTTACAGTGCTTTTAGTAATCTCCTTCTTTTATTATGATTTATTTTCAATTACATTCAACGAAGAGCATGCTAAAGTTACCGGTGTACGTGTAAAAATTATAAATATAATGCTTGTCGTGCTAACTGCAATTACTGTTGTTCTTTCAATAAGAGTGGTTGGCATCATGCTTATTTCAGCATTTATAGTTTTACCGTCTGTAACAGCACTTCAGCTGGCTAAAGGATTTAAATCTGCCGTTATTGTTTCTGCCATAACCTCTGTTATTGCGGTAATTCTGGGAATATTGGTATCCTTTATTCTTAATATACCAACCGGAGCCATGATTGTGGTCATCAATTTTATCTTCCTGCTTCTGGCTTTTGGATATAAGAAAATTATAACCAGATAA
>JAMDDL010000029.1 GCA_023488645.1 Actinomycetota bacterium
TTTTTTCGTGATAGGTGTAAAAGCATGGTTGCAAAAAAATCGATGGCTGGGTGTCGAAAAGACCTTTATGAAGGCGAAGCGGGCATGGTTCCTCTCTTTAGAGAGGAGAGCGAGCCTGAAATCAGAGTAAGCTTTGACTCGCTGGGGCAAAGCTTGCGTGTCTTGAGATACCCAGCCGTCGATCCAATAATTTTTCTATCACGAAAAAGTAGACGCTTCCATTAATCTTTGGCTTTTTGCAGAAATGGTATTTAAAACAGGAGTTTAGGTATGGATGAAAGAGATAAGATTATTATTAAAGAATTTAAAAGCAGAATTCCTCAAAATATAAAAAGTCATCTTGAAAAAATAATTGTTTATGGTTCAAGAGCCAGAAATGAGGAAGATGAATTTTCTACACAATTTTTTTTACCTTGCCTGCCTTAAGGCATTTTGTACAGATGTTAATCTTTTTTACCGTGCTGCCAATCTCAACTTTTGCTTTTTGAATGTTCGGTTTGAAAGTTCTGTTAGTTTTTTTATGTGAATGACTTACATTGCACCCGAAACTTAGTTCCTTATTACATATTTCACATCTGTTTGCCATATTAACTCCTGTTAAAAATCTGTACATGACAGATATTTAAATTTTTATATTTTTACTGCTTAACCCGCAAGAAGCGTTATAATAAACTGAAATCAGTGCACACTGCTTTTATCAGATTAAACGAAAAAAAATGTTATCATTTTATGTTTTAATTTACAAGCATGAGTTTTTTAAGGTGACTTTTAAGATGGCATTTTCGCTGGATGAAACTTGACAGCACTATTTTTTTGATTTGTTTTTGTTATTTGTTATATTTTTTATTAACCTTTTTTATTATAAAAAACAAAGGCAATATTTTAAAATGGCTGCGTTAAGCGCAACAAGAATAATTGCAAAAATTTTAAATAAATCTCCATTTACAATAAATTACTGTGGTTTAAGATTTGAGACAATAAAAGCATTAAAATACTTTGAATTTTTAAATTGCAGGCTTATTGTTTGTTTTGGAAATTCAAATACCTTCGGCTGGAATTACGAATACTTATTTTCCTATCCGGCTGTACTTGAAAACAAGCTGAAGAAAATAAGTGATCAGTTTAAGGTAATAAACTGCGGAGTAGGAGGCAATACATCAGCCGACGGGCTTGAAAGGATTGAAACTGATGTTTTATGTTACAATCCGGAAATTGCTGTTGTAAATTTCGGTCTTAATGACGGCTTGCTTGTGAAATCAGAAGATAGAAACAATAATAATAAAAAAAAGTCTAATTTATTGTATAGGATAAATGAAAATTATTATAAACCTGCTGTTGATATTGAAGAATATAAAAATAATATTGAAAACATTATTTTAAAATTAAAACAAAAATCTGTAAAAATTATAACAACAGGCTTATATGAAATAAAAAAGGTAAAATTGAAAGCAGGTTATTCTGAAGAAGAAAAAATAGTTGCTCTTCAAAATGAAATTTACAGACAGTATGACAATGTTCTTAAAAAGCTGGCATGGGAAAATAATACAGTATTTTTTGATTTATGGAATAATTTATATAATTATGAGAAAATAAAAAACTGTTTTCAAAAAGACGGGTTTCATCTTAACACGGAAGGTTATGAACTGATGGCTGAAAGTTTAAAAAAAATCATAGTGGATGTTTATTTTTAAATTCATGAGCCATTACCTTTAAATAAATTTTATTTTTCATAAAATCAAAGAGGTTCAATCAGATGGTTATCGAATTTGAAAATATGGAAATTAAAAAAATCCTGCAGATTATAGAAGATCATTTTAAAAGCAATGAAGCTAAAATTAATAATCTGAATGTGTTTCCTGTACCTGACGGAGATACAGGTACCAATATGCTTCTTACTTTAAAATCAATAAAAAAGGAATTATCAGGATTAAAACAATTTAATGTCAGAGAAACTGGAGAGGCAATTTCTTTTGGCGGACTTATGGGTGCAAGAGGCAATTCCGGTGTTATCCTGTCTCAAATATTAAAGGGATTTTTTGATGTTCTTACTGCAGAAGATGACTTTGATTCGGGTGTTCTTGAAAATGCTTTAAATTCTGCTAAAAATCTTGCCTACAATTCTGTTCAAAATCCAACAGAAGGCACAATGCTTACGATAATTAAGGATCTTTACATATATATAAGGAATTTTAATACTTCAAATAATAATAACGATATTTCCTTAACGGAGTTAATGGATAATCTGATTTCAGAAACAGAAAAATCATTAATCAGAACAACATTCCTTCTGCCTGTATTAAAGGAAGCAAATGTTGTTGATGCAGGAGCTCAGGGAGTTCTGGAAATTTTAAAGGGGTTGAAACTGGCTATGATTGAAACAAATAAAATTAACGGTAAATTAAAAGTCGCACAATTTCAGGAAGTTCAAAATATAAGAACTGAAATTAAAGAAGAAGGCGAAAAGTTAAAAATTTCAGGAGATCTTGCAGGTGCAAGAGAGATTGAGGACTGGAGCATTAATTCTGATATTAAATTCATTTACTGCACGGAATTTGTACTGACCGGAAAGCAAATAAATATTGCGAGGTTAAAGGAAGATATTGAAAGTTTGGGAGACAGTGCAATGGTAGTTGGAACAGAAAATCTGGTTAAAGTGCATGTTCATTCAAATAATCCTAATAAGATTCTGGCAAGAGCATTAAAAGAAGGGGTTTTACATGAGATTGAAATAAAAAATATGGTTGACCAGAATAAGGAAAAAATGAAAACACAAATGGCTGCAGTTAAAAAGGCTCCACCAACTGTTGGACTTATTTCTGTTTCCAACGGGGAAGGTATTGAACAGATTTTCAAGAGCATCGGGGTAGATATAGTTATCAGAGGTGGGCAAACAATGAACCCTTCAACTTATGAAGTAGTCAGGGCAATAAAAAAACTTGATAATGAAAAAATATTAATATTTCCAAATAATAAAAATATCATATTAACTGCAGCTCAAGCTGCAAAAATATCAAAACGGGATGTAATGGTCATTCCGACCAGAACAATTCCCCAGGGTATAAGCGCTGTCCTGAATTTTAATAAAGATCTGTCCATTGAAGAAAATATGAAAAATATGGAAACAGCATATAAGCATATTAAAAGCGGTGAAGTAACAAAAGCTGTCAGGGACGCCAATCTGCTGGTTGGAGAAATTAAAAAAGGCAATTTTATAGGTTTATATGATGGTAAAATAAAAGTTGTATCGGACAATGCTCATGATGCTACAATGGAATTAATCAAAGATATGGCAGGTGAAAATGATTCAATAATTACTTTCTATCCTGGCAGGGATGCAAAAGAAGAAGATAATCTAAAAATAAAAGAATCAATTTCAAAACTGTATCCTGATCTTGATATTGAATTTCTAAATGGTAATCAGCCTTTTTACAATTATATTTTTTCCATAGAATAATAAATTTTACAATAAAAATTTTAAATTTAAGCGGTGATGATTTATAAGAATAATTGCAGGAGAATTTAAGGGGCGCAGGCTTAAGGGCCCTGATGATTTAAACATAAGACCTACTCTGGATAGAGTTAAGGAAAGTATTTTTAATGTTATAGGCAATAATATTGCAGGTTCAAGTGTTCTGGATCTTTTTGCCGGAAGCGGTTCTCTGGGACTGGAAGCAATCAGCAGAGGCTGCAGTATTGTTTTTTTTGTGGATAATTCAAAAGATGCTATCAAGCTTATTAAAAATAATCTTAATTTAATATCAGGAATTGAAGACAGATACAAAATCATAAACCGTGATGCGATAAAATTTCTAAGTAATTTTTCTGATTTTGTTTTTGATTATATATTTCTTGATCCGCCTTTTAAAATTGACAGCAGGATTATGACGGAAATTTTTAATATTTTGCATAACAGTAGGATTATTGATGAAAATAGTGTTATAATTTATGAGTTCTTTTTTAAGAGAGATGTTGAACAGGAACTGGGAAATTTTAAAATATTTAAAACTTCGCGGTTCGGTGAAAAAAAAGTGGTATATCTGTCAAAAAGTTAAATTGTATTAACTACAGGTTTTAAAATACAGGAAATTGTTCAGATTTTTAAGAATTTCAACAGCGATATGCTTATTGATTAAATTTTTATTAACATAAATTTTTTAAGGAAAATTCATAAATGGGAAAAATTGCATTATGTCCTGGCACCTATGATCCTGTTACTGAAGGTCACAGAGATATTATCAGAAGATGCTGCAGTGTTTTTGACACAGTTATTGTTGCTGTTTCAGAAAATCCTAAAAAAGAACCGCTGTATTCACTTAAAAAAAGAATAGAGTTTCTTTCAAAATCGCTTACTGATTTTAAAAACATAGAAATTATTACATTTAAGGGACTTTTAATTGATACGGCAAGGAAAAAAAATGCCATGGTTATTGTAAAAGGGCTTAGAGCTATTTCGGATTTTGAATATGAACTTCAAATGGCTCAAATGAATAAGAAGCTGGCTCCTGAAATTGAAACTTTTTTTCTGGTTTCAAATCCAAAATATGCATATTTAAGCTCCAGCGCTGTAAAGGAAGTTGCAGGTTTTGGAGGTTGCATCAAAGGACTTATTCCTGAAGAAATAGAAAATGATATGATTAACAGTTTTAAGAATAATATTTTTAAATAAACTTTTTATAATTAAAATATATTTTTTTATAATAAAAAACTTTTCTGATATCAGAATGAATGAAACAGCTTAATTAATTATGCATTATTTAAAATTTACTTTTGGAGAATAATATGGATGCTTTGGAAATAATAGACAGGATTGAGGAATTATTAGATAAAAGTAAAAGGGTGCCTTTTACATCCAACGTAATGATTGCTGAAAATGAAATTTATGAAATGCTTGATGAGCTTAGAAATGTGCTGCCCGAAGAATTCAGACAGGCAAGATGGATTGTAAAAGAACGCGAAGGAATGATTGAAGAAGCCAGAAGACAGTCTGAAAGAATTTTAAGGGAAGCAAAAGAACGTTCGGAAATACTTGTAAGCGAAACTGAAATACTAAAAAATGCTACCAGAAAG